>CBINJX010000124.1:0-9075 GCA_966251085.1 uncultured Verrucomicrobiales bacterium | reverse complement strand
GATCAGGTCCGGGAACTTTTTGAAGACGGTCCGCATCCGTGCGATCTCCCGCAGCCATTCCTCGGAGCTGACTTTGGCGGCAACCATGTTGTCCATCTTACGGTTCCACGCTCCAAGATGTTTTGGAGTCGCGCGAAGCGCCAGGTCCAGAGACATCCGAGCCAACTCAGGCTGCTTCGTGCGAGCGAGGAGATCGGAGAGCTGGAGATACCGCTCCGTCGTCACCCATCCCTCTGTTCTCCGCTCGGGAGCTGCGAGCTGATGCAGCTCGTGTTCCTTGATGGTGCGATGCGTCTGCGGATCGCGGCTGGTACCGGCGGCATAGTTGTCGCTGGTGTAACGTCCCGCCTCGAGATTCCATTCATTGCGTGAGGCCTGATACCCCACCCAGGCATGCCCACCGCGCTCGCCTTCGCCGCTAATAACCATCGCCGGGATCCCATTCGCCTTCGCGCTGTGCGCAGCAAAGTACGCCTGATCCCCGCAGATACCGCCCTCATCCTCGATCTGCGCCAGGGTGTAACGCTCGTAGATCTGCCGCCCGCCAGCGGCTTTATCCATACGATAGCGAATCATCCCGTAAGCCTTCCCCCAGTTGCGCCGTGAAAGGTTCACATGCTTCTGAGCCCACTCCAACTCGGCATTCGGGACCGGGGAATCGACCACCCAGACCAGCTCATGCGGCTGCATCTCGGCCATTGGAACCCGCAGAGCACCCCGCTTTGCGCAGTCCCGGTAAAACCGATAACGATCGATCGCTGCGATCTGTAGCGACGGACGGGATTCATCGGAATCCGAGTAAGTCGTGTCGTACCCGAAGTACTCCGGGATGACGTGGATGTCCTCGTCGAAGACCACAGCCACCGCCAAGGCGAGAGCCATGTAGGTTTCGCCGCTCTGTTTGTCGTCCGTCCAGCAGTCGCGCCAGATCTCAATCACCTTCTCCGCCTTGTCCTGCGGCTTCAGGGTCCCCGCGAGTAGCTGCATCGCTCTGGGATTGGTGAAAAGCCAGGAGAGGAACTCGCGGTTATACTTATCCTTACTCAAGGTGTTGAGCACAGCCGGGCGCAGGGATTGGAGCACCGTGGAATGAGCGAGCATCAGCGCTGGCGCGCGCTGGGTGAGAATGCGCTCGAGATTCTTCGGATGCTGGTTCCAGCTTCCAAGTTTTGCCGCACCAGACAGGGCCTGATCCAGTGCTGCCTGATGCTGCTCCCATCCGCCGTTCTCCACTACCCACTGAACCGCATTGATGACCCTCTGAAAATCCGGGTCACCTTTTGGCACAGCCGAGGTGAGCGACAGCTTGGGAAGGCCTGGATATCCAGCCTCCACTGCTTGCGCCATCATTCCCGCGTCCGGTTTGGTCAGGTTTGCCAGCTGTTCCCGGAAGCGGGAAACTTCCTCCTTCATCGCGACAGTCACCACTTGGGTATCGCGATATTGCGTGGTCACTTTCGCAAGCTCCGCAGACGCCTCATTCAGCTCCCCTTTCTCAATCAGTGCAGCCACCTTGTCCAAGCCAAGGAGGGCATCCCGGTCACGAACGAGCTTTTCCCATTCATCCGCCCAGCGAAGAAGCGGCAGATGGTCGCGCCGATCACTGGAAAGCAGCCGGCGGGCATCAGCAAACCGGTTGGCACCAAAAAGGAAAATCGGTGCATGAGTCGATCCGATTTTCGCATCGGCATGGGCCAGTAGCGCAGCAATCGACACCGGCGGAAGAGTGTCAAGCTCGGCTGATTTTTCGACGCTGCCAAACTGTGTGCGCACGGCCACAGTCACCTGTCCGTCCGCCACCTTCGTGAGCGTACCCGATGTCTGATCTGGCAACTGGAGCTGTGCTCCGCGAGCGGTATTTCCAAGCTGCTCGACGGCAGCGAAAGCATCCCGGACGGTCTGGATCCGCTCGATCTGATCCCCCGCTGCTTCGCGGTGCGGATGTTGTGGATTCTCCGACGACCAGCGCTCGAGTGCGGTAATGGCAGAGGAGAAATCCCGAGCCTCGCAAAACGTAAGTGCCTGCCCCACCGCTCGGGTGTACCCGATCAAGGCCTCGCTTTCGGTCAAGGCCACGGCGGGCTTTGCCTCATCCATGCGAGATGGAGATGCATCGGACGGCATAGCCACCCCTTCCGTACCATCCGTATTCGCGGTAGCAGGCTGATACGCCATTTCGGAAGCCACCTCTGTATCTGCCACATCTCCGCGTCCAAAATTCCACCATGCCCACGTCCCTCCTCCGGCCAACATTACGAGAGCGATCATAGCAACCAATGCACCTGCCGGCGTCTTTGATTGCCCGGCCACCGCCGTCTTCCCCTCGATCGCAAGCTCCAGATCGCGCACGCAATCTCGCCAAGTCCGGTAATGTGGCCCCGCCGGGCCCAGCATCTTCTGGAGCACCGTCCGGAACTGTACCGGCACTTCCGGCTGGAGGGTCCACCGCGTGAGCACGCGAGGTTCAGCATCTGGCGCCGCTTGGACCGCCCCGAACGCCAGATGACCGACGAGCAAAGCCAATTGCCTGACATCACCAGGAACGGTGGCTTTTGGCGGCTTGCCGCCCCACTCACTATGCAGGACAGGCATCAGCCGTACATTCCCCGCATCGTCGATCAGCAGATTCGCCGGCATGAGAGCCCCATGAGCCACACCACTTGCGGCGAGCGACCTGGCAATGGACAAGCCGATCCGCATCGCCTCCTCGATTGAAAATTTCCGCCCCCGCAACAATTGAACACTCGCCCGGCGCCCCTCGAAATAGGAGAAAGCAAAGACCAGGGCATCTCCTGCCTTGAACGCATCAACCAAGGGCAAAGCGACTGAGCCTCGCAGCCCCATCGCCCGCTTCCGGTCTGCCTCGAGTTGCAGCTTTGCTCGGGCGTCATTTACATCCGCCCCCTCGATCTTTCGCAGCAGGACACGGAGCTTATCTGTCCCGCGCTGCGCGTCGATCAGTCCATCACTCCGAACTGCCAGGAGTTCGTAGTTTCCAAGTTTCGAAACCTCACTATTGCTCATATCGCGATGCTGTTGACGTTTGCAGCGAGCCAGCCCTCAGACCTGAAGACTCGCCACACCGTTATTGCGCGATGGTAAAGCGGCTTTTCGCAGCTTCAAGTAAATCCCGGGGGGCGCGCCCCGGGGGCAGCGTCAGCCGTTGGAGTGGATATTGTACCACCGGTCACAGTACCCACACTTCACGTCTCCCGAGGGTGAGACCTCGCGATTACCAATCCCTGCCCCGCAATTCGGGCATTTGTACCCTGCCCCCCGATGCTCGTACGCCGTCCTCAGGCACGCCGTTGAAACTGCCACTGCGTTTTTTTCCGAAAAGCGCAGTCAGAGGCAGACCAAAGCCAAAGATCATGAATGCGATGGCGATAAAGGAGCCGAAGAGTTTGAAGATAAGAGGCGGTTCATGGAAGCCATCGGCCGACCACAGGAAGATGAGGACCGTCAGACCGATGAATCCAAAAACTGAGACGAATAACAGCATGAACAGCGGCGGAGCAGGTCGGGAGTCTCTCATGGGTGGCGATGAGTTGAATGAAACCAGCGGATCAGCAGGCAGAGTTCGACGGAAACCTCGCAGGTACGCTATAGCTGACACTCGCCAGAAAGGCATTCATTTCCAGCCGGCGCTGACATGCCGAAAAACACGGAAGGCGATCACTCCGAATAAGGCGAACCGGTAAGCGCATCCCCCATCAGGCTTTTGTCCCGCACTCAGGACAAAACTTAGCCGAAGCAGGCATCTCCACGTCGCAGCTTCCGCATCTCTTGGTAAGCGAGATCGGAGTGCCACACTCAGGGCAGAACTTACCGCGACCTACCGGAGCAGAGCATTCTGGGCAGCTGATCACCCGCTCTTTCAGGTCCTCTTTGGTAACAGATGCCTTCTCATACGCCTCTTCCCGGGCCTTCAGGAGCTTGGCTTCGCGTCGGATTGAAGCGAGTTCCGGATCCAGTCTAGGAACGCAGGAAATACAAGTGCCCTCATCTGCGTTCCAGCACTGGTCACATTGATAGTTTGCGCAGCGCGGGCAGCGATGGAAGTGGCCCTTTGCTTCGGCAACTGCTTTCTCGAGCGCCCCATCGCGAGCCTTTGACCAGCCAGCACTACGAGCACGTCCCGCAAGTTCGCGCGCAGTACCAAGAAAGCCGCCAAAAATCCCTTCGGCGGCGCCGAGCAGGTTTTCCACCGTTCCGACGGTGTAGGATTCAAACCGTGAGCGCCAGGCTTCGTGGCAATGCTCGCAGTAGAACTCGAATTGAAACCCGCTGTCGGTGGAAAGGTCCTGACAGTTGTCCGAAAAACGAATCTCGCTCATAGATGGATGAGGTTGGGTGGAATGAACCGAGTGACAGTCGCGATAATGTGCAGCTTTCGTGCAGGAGCAATGCTGGGGAGCGGTGAAATCGAGTATGACTATAAAGACGGTGCAGCGATTTACAAAAGATCACCACCACGCCCAGGATCTGCCCGTCCCTCTGTCCACCGGGCATAGCAGATCCAGATGAACACCAGCGGAGGCAGACCCGCGACACAAGCCAGCGCCTTCCACCATTGATCCAAGATCGCAAAGGTAATCGCCCAAGCCGCAAGCAAGACACCGGAACAGAGAATTACGACCGGGATGGCGAACAAAAGAACTCCCAACGGAAAGAGGACTACCGAACGCCATAAAAGCCCCCATAGAGCCGAGATTGAGACCTTCTGTCCCGATGTTGAGCAGGTGTTATCTAACCTATGGTTCATCACGGGATGCGGAAGGCATTGAGTTGCTCTTCTGGTGAAATGAGCGCGTCCCGGCGTGACCCGCTCCACGATCCGATACGACACCTCATCCGGGCCGCACTCGGGATCCAGACAGAGCAACTCCTGAACATCCGCGAAAACAGATCAGGGCTACCGGTAGCCATACTTCACATTCAAGGCTCGACCGTAGTGTACCCGTATCCAGGAGGAGGCGAGAAGATGGTTTTCACCTCTGACCATTCGACGCTCCTCGTCTCAATCAGTCGCCAAGTGTCTATGCGCTTCGTTTGCTCTGAAGGGGAGTCAAATACCGTTACCACTGTCTGCGACGGCACAACTCGCTCCCCGTCTTTGTACGTCGCCACCATTTCGTATTGCTTCCACTTTCCGCGAAGGCAGACCAGCTTCTCGATCACCAAAGTCTCTGGTGAAAGCGTTGCTACAAACGTATGACGCTCGTCGGAGAAACTCGCAATCAACTGCCCTTCACGCTTCTCCAGAGAATCAATCTTCCCGCCGGCGGAGACGAACTGATTGATCGCAAACAATGGAGAGCCTCGAATGATGTTTCCTAAAGCCTGAGCTCCATCAGAGATTGGTCTCGTTGTCTGAGTATTCCCGGAAACGGAACAGCCAGTTCCTTTATCTACATACACCTCAAAAGGTTTAGTCCCCGGAAACACCTGTCGGCAGTAGTACGTTTCAGGTTCCAGAAATCGCAACTCGTATGAAATCTGGATCGTATGTGCCGACGCCATCTGCAGCATCGTGCGCCGGCGGTTCTCCTCCCTTTCGCGTTCGATTCGATCATTCGGATCAAGCTTTGAGAGTCGCTCAGCGGACAACTTTTCGTAAGCTTCCGCCTGTTTTGGATCGGCTTTGAACTCCCGCTCAACCTCCCAGTGAAAGCTTTTGCCCCGCGTGCCCTCATATCCTTTGCTCAGGTGGGCACGCAACTCCTCGGCAGTGATCGCTGTAGCGCTCATGATCGCACCAAGAAGCATCAGCCCCAACACCGTAAGACTATAAGACCATTTCATCCGTTTGAAGTTCTAGTCCACGCATACTGGGCATCGACCTCCCTCGATGCCACCCAATTTCAGCCGCACGGCTATTTTCGCCTTTTTGTTTTCATGAGTTGATGCAGATCTGCGAACGCTTTGATTGCGATCCACTGCAACTAATCTGAGGCTCCTCCTCTCAGGCCGCTTCGGTCCATGAGAACCGTGCGTGTACCATCAGCTCGTAGCCATGATGGCGTCTTCCAGTTCCGCCCAGGCCGCACGCACGTCCGCCTGCCGTCGTGGGCTCAGGGAATATTGGTTCAGATGTGATTTCACGTAAGCGCACAGGTTCAGAAGACGTTGGTGCAAATCCTTCGAGCGCCTCAGTCTCGGATTCTCCCATTGATGTCCGATGATTTTCGCAAGAATCCACGCTTCGGTATCTTCAAACTCGTCCTTCACTTGGGCCTCGTGCAGATACGTTTCAATGACAGGGTAATAATACCGGAAAACCGTCCATCCCATGAACATGAAGTCTTCCTGATAGATGTCCGGCCGCTCACAAAATCGCGCGTAGGCCTGCTCCAGAGTCAGCCCACCAAAGTTCTCCCAGGCGCATATCTCGTCAAGGCACCCCTTCCGTGCACCATAGGCACTCTTTTCAGGAATGTGGAACGGATGGACACCGTCCTGGTGCTTGAGTCTGATGAACTCGCTCATAGGCTCAGTGAGCGCATCCATCGTGACAGTGCAAGCAGTTCGCCGGGGCCACAGTCCGAAGAGCATTCCCAGCAAATGGGCGAAATGGAACTCTCCTACTTGAAGAGTGTCGGCAGATTGTAGAGCCCGACAAGGAACACGAAGAAGCAGAAAACGAGGAGAACCACACCCGCAATCAATGCGACTCTATAGTGAAATCTACCATGCGCCGGACTCTGCGGCGCGCTCTCCATGGTGCTGGAACCAGCACCCACCTCAACGACTGATACGACTCTCTCCTTCAGAACGTACTCGTGAAACTCAGCAAACTTCTGCGAGTTACAGAGCGTTAGGTCCAAGTAGTCGAACAGTGCGTCTGACGCCCGCGCTTTCGCCAACTCTTCGTTCTGCGCATCAACCTCGACCTCGTGAAGGAAGCTGGCCTCAATTGTAACTTTGAACCTCATCCAGTCTGTCGGGCGGATTATGCCTGCTGCAGAATGTTCGTCATGCCCAGATACTGCAAGGCACGGATCGTCGATACGTACGTGAGTAGCCAGACCGGTAGCGCAACCGCGCCCCAGATCAGGCGGAGTTGCCATAGCGTAGCGCCGTCGATTAGGTAGCCTCGGATTGGTCCCAAAGTCTGATCGAGCACCCACTGCCCAAAAGGGATGAACGGATACCAGTCCACGACCCGGTCCGCGCTGAAGTAGAGCTTATCGAAGGTGAGCCAAATGAACGCGTAGTGGCCGAGGCACCCCCAGAAAAGGAGGAACAGATTGAAGAGCAGGTATGGCCAGAGCAGTTGAGTGAAACTACTGCCCGTGAAATGGATGGCCAGGGGGAAATAGATCGCCGCGATGAGCAGTGCACCGACACACTGCACTCCACCTGCAAAAAGGACGTAATAGAAGCTCTCTCTCCAGAAGGATTCCATGGGTGCATCGATACTGACACGAATCTTACAAAAGGGAACTCAATCACCTGATCCCGCGTGATACCCGACGATTCCAGAGCCCTCCTTTCTGGGCTTCACAAATGTTCCAAACGCCTCTTTTCGCGCCAACTCTCCAGGTGCAAGGAGAATGACGTACCCCCAATCCTCATAAAAGATGCTCAACGCATTTTCGGGAGCATCCGATGATGCAATCCGTAGCGCATGAAGTGGTGGGCTCTGATCGAGTTTGCGCCAAGCCCCCCTCCCCGGGGGACCGATTAGCTTTCCTTCACAGAGCCCTGCAAATGTACGTCAACTCTAATAACAAGATTCTTCTTTGCGATAAGAGAGAGCGAGACGTAGGTTGCATGCTCAACAATGTCCGAGACTCGCAGCGTCGCAGAAATCGATGCTTCCCACGATCGGTGCAGCTCTGGCCTACGGCCTGATGCACCGGTCGCATTTGTGGTCGGCATGCGCCGCCTCACAGTGCGATCCGCCGCAACCCTGCGGCATCTCGGAGCGTATCGATCAGTGGAGATCATTGGAGCCCGAGATTTCAATCTCTCGCCGCCTTTGACGATGGACTTCGTGTTCTCGGAGAAATCCCTTGTCTCTACCGCGCCGAACCTCTTGCCTGACGCCGCTAATGCTGCTCCGGAACTGAATCCCTTTCCCTGCAAATCCCTCGAATCAGCGTGAACCCATACACCTTCTTCTGGAAATCCTCGATTGGTAAAAAGTGGCTCGTTGCCCTGACCGGCCTCGTCTGGGTCGGCTACGTCTTCGCCCACCTCCTCGGCAACCTTCAGGTATTTGCCGGGCCCCAAGGAATCAATGCCTATGCGGAGCTTCTGCATTCCAAGCCGTTGCTCCTGTGGATGGCGCGCATTGGCCTGATCGTGGCCTTGGTGCTTCATATCGTCACCACCTTGAAGATCCGGAGGGAAAGCCAGCAGGCGCGGCCGGTGCCGTATGCCATGAAAGCGCATGTCCAGGCGAAACTTTCAGCGAAGACCATGGCAATCAGTGGTCTCACGGTGCTGGCGTTCATCATTTACCATCTGCTGCACCTGACGATTCGGGCGACGGACTCCCGGTTCCAACCGCTGGCAGACGGTGGTCTGCTACAGGGAACCAGCGACGTCTATACGATGCTGATTCTCGGCTTCGATAACATCTTCGTCTCCCTTTTCTACATCATCGGCGTGGGGCTGCTCTGTTTGCACCTGAGCCACGGTTTTTCGAGCATGCTCCAGACGCTCGGCATCAACTCCAAGAAACTGATGACGCCGCTCTCCCATGGCGGCCGGGTTTTGGCGGCGCTGGTATTCATCGGCTACGCCTCGATCCCGATCGGTGTTTGGACCGGTGTGCTGAAGCTCCGCCCACCTGCGGTACTCCAGGTACCCGCAACGACCATCAATCAGTAACACCTCCCCCTTTTTCATGAGCGCTGTGCTTGATTCCAAGATTCCCTCGGGACCGATCGAAACGAAATGGTCCCGGCACAAATTCAATTCGAAGCTGATCAATCCGGCAAACCGCCGCAAATATGAGGTGATCGTGGTCGGCTCAGGTCTCGCAGGTGCTTCGGCTGCCGCGACGCTGGGACAGCTCGGCTATAACGTGAAGTGCTTCTGCTATCAGGACTCTCCACGACGGGC
>CBINJX010000123.1:0-9079 GCA_966251085.1 uncultured Verrucomicrobiales bacterium | reverse complement strand
CCTGCTCAACCGGGACTTCCTCGAAAGTGTCACCGCGCCGGAGTAATGCTGTTTCAGGCGAAAGCTCCATGAGCGATTGGATAGCCCGGCGGGCGCGTGTGAGGCTCGCCGCTTCAAGGTACTCGGAGAGCCCGAAGAGGAACGTTACCGCTGCCGCCTCTGACCACTCGCCAATCACCGCGGCGCCAGTGACCGCAATCGTCATGAGCAGGTTCATGTCTGGCGAGAGCCGCCGTGCAGCTCGGGCCGCCTTTGGAAAAATGAACCAGCCACCTGCAATGATCGCGATGGCGAAGACCGCAACACGCAAGAGTGGCGGCCCCACGTCTGCCCACTCAAGGATAAGTCCAAGCCCTGCGAAAGCCGCAGAGATTCCTACTGAAAGCAAACGCTCTCTCTGCCCCTCTCCCTGGCGTCCGGCATCCTTTTTGTCCTCACTGGCCTTGAGCCCTTCCGTGCCGATCGCCTCGATAAGCCGCTTTGCGTTGATGCTTTCTCCATGGCGCACGGTTACCTTTCCCGCCATGAGATTCACGCGGACCTCCCGTACATCGGGCAGTGGTTTGAGGGCGCGCTCTACGGCGGCGACTTCCTCTCCGCAATCCATCCCAGCGACCCGGAGCGTGGTCTGAAGGTTTCCCTCCGCCTGCGGGTTCAGAATGGCATTTTCCGTCGCTGGTGTCTGGCAACTGTCGGAACAACAGCATGATTCCGTCTCCGGTTTGGATTGGTCGGTGGGCTCCATCGTAGAAGAGATCGTTTGAGGTTGCCGATTACCGGGCATGAGTGAGGCCTTGCCTTTTGCAGACTTCCGTCCTCCGACCAAGTATGAGCGTCGCCGGGATCCGGTGACGGGAGGACTCTGCTTCTGGTTTCCGCGCTGCTGGTAAGAGACAGCGCGGAAGTATTTACCAGAAGATAAGCAGGTGCGCCGTCGGCGCAAACCAGCTCAATTATTCGTCACAGGTGCAGGCGTACTCCGGATTGCCGCACGGCTTGCAGGTGCTCTGGTCGAGTTTGATGCGGAAATTTTTCGGTTTTGCACCTGCTGCTTCTCTAGCCTGCACGACTATATTGTAGTGCTCGCCTTCGGGGAGAGGCTCTTTCGAGACGAGAAGGTCGCCCTTCTTCTCGAATTCCAGCTTCTTCTTGCCGCTTGGAGCTTCTGCCGTGGCGGTGATGACTTGGCCCGCTGGAGCCTGCTGTTTCTTTCCTGCGCCATAGAAGGCGATCGAGATGGTGCGATCCTTCTCGACCAAGAACTCAGCCCTACTATCGCTGAGGTTGAGAATGCGGCCTTTGCGTGGACCAGCTTCCACTTTCTCGGCGGCCAAAGCGGGTGCCGCGACAAGGGCGAGGGCGGTGAGGATATGGAGGAGTTTTTTCATAGAGTTACAGGTTCGGGTTGTTCGGTTTCGACTGAGGTAGGTTCTGTTGGGTTTTGTTTCTGTTTGGTTTTTCGCTCGATCCAGTCGTAGAGCACGGGCACTACGAGCAAGGTGAGGAAAGTCGAGGTGATGACGCCGCCGATCACGACGGTCGCGAGAGGACGCTGCACTTCGGAGCCAGCTCCGGTGGCTATTGCCATCGGCACAAATCCGAGAGACGCCACCAGTGCGGTCATCAACTTTGGCCGGAGTCGGGTCAGCGTGCCTTCAACCACCGCATCCCGGACACCGAGTCCGCCTTCGCGAAGCTGGTTGATGAAGGAGATCAGCATGATGCCGTTGAGCACCGCGATGCCGGATAGCGCGATAAACCCGACACCTGCCGAGATGGTGAATGGCATCCCCCGCAAATAGAGGGCGAAGACGCCGCCCGTGACTGCCAGCGGCACGCACACAAAGATCAGCGCCGCTTGCCTGATGCTTCCAAAGCTCAAGTAAATCAGCGCGAAAATGAGCAGAAGTGCCAGAGGCACGACGATGGTGAGGCGCTTTTTCGCCTCCATGAGGTTTTTGAACTGTCCGCCGAACTCGAAGTAGTAGCCGTCCGGAAATTGGACCTTCTCGCGGATGTTGCGCGTTGCCTCCTGAACAAAGCCGGCGGTATCGCGGCCCCGGACGTTGATCAGAATGGCAACCCGCCGCTGAGTGTCTTCGCGGGCAATCTGGTTTACCTGCTCGATCAGCTTCACTTTCGCGATCTGCCCGAGTGCCAGGAGACCGCCTTCTTCCGTCCGCAACGGGAGCTGCTCCATGGCGGCTACATCCGTGCGCCGATCTTCCGGCAAACGGACTACGATGGGTGTGCGACGGTTTCCCTCGATCATTGTACCGACCTCTTTGCCCGCGAGAGCGGTCTCCACGAGGCGGTTCAGGTCATCGGCATGGACGTTGAACTTACGCATTGCCGCACGGTCGGGCTGGATCTCGACCATTGGTACTTTGCCGATCGAATCGAACTCCGCCTCACGTCCACCTGGAGTGTTTTCAATGACGGTACGTACTTCTCCGGCTACACGCTCCAGTTCGTCGTAATCTTCGCCGTAGATCTTGCACATCAGGTCCGCTCGGGCGCCGGCCATGATCTCATTGAACCGCATTTGAATCGGCTGTGAGAGAAGCAGGTTCTGGCCGGGGATGCGGTCGATCAATGTCTGGCGCATCTGCGCCCCAAGTTCCTCCTTTGTGATCCGCCGACCGTTCACCATCCGCCACTGTTCTCGTGGCTGGAGCATGATGTACGTGTCCGCCACATTTGGTCCCATCGGATCGGTAGCGACTTCGGCAGTGCCGATGCGGGAGAAGATCTCCTTGATCTCATTCGGGAACTCCTGCCGAAGGATCTCCTCACTCTTCTTCTGCATTTCCAGCGACGACGTAAGACCGGCGCTGGAACTGCGTATGAGCTGGAGAGTAATGTCGCCCTCATCGAGCTGTGGGATGAACTCCGAGCCCATTCGCGAGAAGAGGAAGAGAGAGAACCCAAAAAGCGCAAACATCGGCAGCACCACGAGCCACCGGAACCGCAGGCCAAACTGGAGCAGCGGCGTGTAGATGCGCTTGGTGAGCGTAACGAGCCAGTTGTCTTTCTCTTGGATTTTGCCGCCTAGCAGGAAGGAGCAGAGCACCGGCATGAGTGTCAGCGCGAGGACGAGGGAGCCGCCCAAAGCCAGCATCACTACTACAGCCATCGGCTTGAACATCTTTCCTTCGATTCCCTGGAGGGCGAGAATTGGGACGTAGACCACCGTGATGATCAGCACGCCGAAGAACATCGGGTTGGCTACTTCCTTAGCGGAGCGCAGAACCTCACGGGCTCGCTCTGAAACTGTCAGCCGTCTGCCAAGCGCATGCTGACGTTCGCCAAGATGCCGGATGATGTTCTCCACCATCACGACCGCACCGTCGATGATCAGGCCAAAGTCGATGGCACCGAGACTCATGAGGTTTCCCGAGATGCCGAGCCGTACCATGCCGGTCACGGCAAAGAGCATTGAGAGCGGGATGACGAGGGCAACGATGATTGCAGCGCGCCAGTTACCCAGAAGAGCGAAAAGCACGGCAACGACGAGAATGGCACCTTCAACCAAGTTCTTTTCGACCGTGTGAATGGTGCGATTCACCAACTGCGAACGATCATAGAGCGGGCGGATGATAACGCCGGGTGGGAGCTTTTGCTGGATGTCTTCCAGTTTGTCCCGGACGGCCTGCGCCACCAGGCGTGAGTTGCCGCCGGCCAGCATGATTGACGCGCCGATAATCGCTTCCTTCCCATCGTCAGTGCTCGCTCCCGAACGAAAGCTGGAGCCGATACCCACCGTCGCAACCTGCCCTAGGAGAATCGGGGTAACGCCTGCACCGAACTTGAGGGGGATTTGTGCGATCTCCTCCGTATTCGTCACACGGCTGGCTGCACGAATTACGAGTTGCTCACTCCCGACCTCGATTGAGCCGCCACCTGCGTTTCGGGTGTTCTGCTCAACCAGCTCTGCCAGCGAGTCGAGCGACATCCCGGCCGCGGCCAGTCGGGCGGGATCGGGCTGAATGACGATCTGCTTTTCATAGCCACCGCTCGTGTTTACCTCAGCAACGCCCGTGGTGCCGCGTAGTAGCGGCTTCACCGAGTATTCCTGGATCTGCCGTAGCGCCATGAGCTGCTCCTCGCGTGTGGCGGGCTTGTGCGGCGCGTCGGCAGTGTAATCGAGGGAGTAGTAGAAGATCTCTCCGAGCCCCGTGGCGATCGGCGCAAGTTTCGGAGTGAGACCTGGGGGCAGGTCTTCTAAGACTCCCTGGAGGCGCTCCGTTACGAGCTGGCGCATCCTGTAGAGGTCAACACCGTCGTGGAACGTCATCGTGATCTGCGACAGCCCAAACTTGGAGAGCGACCGCAATTCCACCATGTCCGGAAGTCCGGCCATCTCGCTCTCGATGGGGAATGAGACCAGCTTCTCTACCTCTTCCGGGGCGAGCGCAGGGACCGCAGTATTGATCTGAACCTGCGGGTTCGTGATGTCAGGAACAGCGTCGATGGGCAGGCGTAGAGTCGCCACAGCGCCCACCGCGATCAGGACCACGGTGGCAAGCAGGACGGCGGCACGCTGCCGCATGACTATCTCAAGGAGCCGGTGCAACATGGAGTCTTTGACTCTTTTCCTAATGCCCGCAGGTGCAGGGCTTCCCGCCACGCAGGAGTTGCAGTTCCGCCATCCAAAGCGTGTCTACGGGTGAGACTACGATCTGGTCTCCGCTGTAAAGGCCATCGGTAATCTCGGCGAACTCGGCGTTCATCGCTCCGACCTTCACCGCCGTGCGGAGAAAGAAGTTCTCGTTCACCGTGTAGACGAACCAGCCTTCGGCGGTCTTGAGCAGGGCCGAGCGGGGGACTGCACTCGCGGCTTCACCGGCAGGGGCACGGAAAACTGCGGTCAGCCGTGTGCCTGTGTCGAAAGGCGCTTCTGTTTCGACAGCCACTTCATACTCACCAAGAGCCGCGTAGGGCGACTTCTCCACGCGCTTCACAACGCCTTTTTCTGTCACTCCGCCTGCCGGCGTATCAGCCCGAAGTTCCACTTCCTGTCCCGGCTTGATGAGTGAGGCGTCCGCTGCGCGTAGCCAACCGCTGGCTTCTACGTTACTTCCTGGTGTCAGCGCTACCTGTCGCAAGCCGTCCGCACCTTGGATGACGTGGAGCTTGGCGACGATCTCGGGAGCGATTTGCGTCTCTGTTACTTCCGCAATCTTCAGATCAATGCTTGCGCGTAGCTTCGGGTGCAGTGCCAGACCGTGACCTTCCTTGAGCTGGACGGCGTCGCCGACGCCTCCCGCTTCCGCTTCTTTCTGTGGACTACCAGAGGTTCCAGCAGCTTGATGCTCGGCTGCAGGTTTTTGACAGGCAGTGAATGTGACTGCGATCAGGAGGGGAAAGAGAATGCGTTTCATGGCTTGGAATCAGTAAGTTGGCTTCCGATGGAGGTTTGCAGTTCTGCCAGTGCCTGAAGGGCGTCGGCTTGGGTGGTAAAAATGGCTTGGAGTGCTTCGAGGTAACTCGTCTGTACCTCCAGGTAAGTTGCGAGTGGAACGGCTCCGAGCCGGTAGTGGCGGTCAGCAAGCATTGCTGCCTCGCGGAGCTGCTCCACAACCTTCGGATCCAGACGGGCAAGCTCCTTTCGATTCACCTCATAAGCAGTAACCTGCTCGCGAATCTTTTTCTCAAGCTCGCGCTGTGCGACACGCAGTGTTGTCTCAGCCTGAAGCTGGCGTGCCTTGGCTGCTTCGATGTTTCCTCGATTTCTATTCCAGAGGGGCAGGGGCAGCGAAACCGCGACACTTGCCACCGTCTCTTTTTCGCCGGCCTTTTCCTGCGAGACTTGCGGGCCGACTGTGATGCTCGGCCATGCTTCGTTTTCGGTGAGGCGCACTTTAAAACCCTGCTGGGTCAGCTCAATCTCGCGTTGTTTCAGCTCGAAGTTTCCTCGCGCTGCACGGCGGATGAGTTCGTTAATGGAGGGGAGTTCAGGAAAGCTGAGCGCCGGGTCAGCGATGACCAACTCCTCTGCGATTGGGCGACCTCGAAGCTGGTTCAACTCGAAGAGTGCGGATTTGGCCTCTTTTGCGGCTTCGATGCCTTCCCGCTTGAGCTTGATCACAGTCGCCTCGATAGCACGGGTCTCAAGAAGGGGAGTCACCCCGGCTGGCTCGCGTTGTACGAGGGTTGCGACAAGCTCTTCTCCCCGTGTGGACACTTCCTGAGCCGCGGCCGCACGGCGCTGGGCCGCAAAGAGTGCGTAAGCCTTTTGACGGACTTGCCCGGCAAGGCTTATCCGGAATTGCTCCAGGCCGGCTTCGGCGAGCTGCACCTGCTGGTTGGCGATAGCTTTCCGGAGCGACACACGTCCCGGCCACTCGAAGGTTTGAGATGCGGACAAAGCCCAGACGGTCCCTTCTGCTGAAATATCACCTCGAACCCGCTTTCGGCCGAACTCAGTCGATACCTCCGGATTTTGCCACGTACCCGCCTGTCTGCGCTCCCCTCGGGCGGCGGCAATCTCAGCCTCATAGAAGGACAGCTCGGGATTGTGCTGAAGCGTGTCAGCAACAAGTTCTTCAATGGTGACTGTGCGGGACGCCTCTGGTGCCGCTAACGGCGCCGAGGAGGGGACAACAGTGGCTTTTTTCTCCGCAGCGTGAGCCGGGAAGGCGGAGGCGAGGATCAGGAGGGTGAGTGGGAAAAATCTGGGTAGCATGAAGGACGAAAGGAATGGGCAAGACACGGGCGTGCGAAGGCACGCGGTCAGAACACGAAAAGGCCGGTCCCGAACGGGATCGGCTTTAGGCGTGAGAAGGCCCACGCACCGGAAGTGCGGTGCGGGCTACAAAATGCCAGAGCGGAACATGCTCAGGCGGAGGCGAACATTCTTCGAGCGGAGTTGTCTCAGCAGCGCTCAGCTTAGCGAGAAGCGCGAGACACTCCGTCAACCATTCATCCACCCGCTGTGCCGGTACTGCCAGCGTCAGAGTCTGCAGACTGGAAAGCGCAAAGCCTGTCTCCAGAACTGCGCAGTGCTGGCAAGAATTAGCGTCGGGAGTTGCGGGCGCGCCCTCATCACAGCACGGATCCGAGAACTCCGCAGGAAACGCTGCGGCCAATGCGCACGCATTCACCGCGGGTGTCCACCCAAGGAGAAGAATCGCTGCGATGATTGGCCAAAGGCGCGCCATGACGTGCCATTGTGTGCCCGCTCACGCCGTTTTACAAGGATTTCGCCGTCGTCCGATGTGTCATCCAAGGATGAAGCCCGGGCGCTCTAATTGAACGTCCAGAGTTCATTCGTCATTCTGAAGCGACGTACCTCGGGTTTGTAATGCACGCGACAGGGAAAAAGTCGGAGCGCAAGGACGAAGCTACGGTGCGAAGTACTCCGTCCGATACTCGGCGAGTGTGGAGAAGTTCTTCTGGCCTTTGCTCTGGTTGATTCTGCCAAGCCTAGTTCCATTGATGCGGTCTTGCAGCAACGCGCAGAGGTCGTCGAACCGCCCTATGGGGACCAGTTCCCATTTGCCCACGCGATACCGCTTCTTAATGAGTGAATGAATGGCCGCGAAAGAGAAGTTTGCGCGACCCGGCTGCTTCGATGCGAAATCGTTGTATCGATCAATCAGGTGCTTCGCATAATTCCGCATTAGCAGGTTGCTGCCGATGGAATCGACGGGAGGGGCAATGGTCGGACCCTTTGTTTTCGTGAAGACCACCTTCTGAGCGATGATGTTGATTTCACGATACTCGGAAAGAAGGCTATCCACCTTCTTTCCGTCTGCCTGGGATATTTCGATTTCGGCTGGCTGTTCGTGCGCCGCCTTAAACCCCTTGATCACCTTCGTCGTGTAGCGCAGCGGTTCCGAATCAATAACCTTACTATGCCGCGAGCACATGAGGATGAGATTCTCGAAGGCGTGCCGCTCGTTGGGGGATTGCTTTGGATCGAAGCGGGGCCCGCCACGACTCCGCGCCCGGATGTGGCAGATGATGCCTGTGATCGTGCCGCTTTCTTCAACGAGCGGCGTGTCGCACTGTGGAAAGGCGCAGCGGTTGCGAGAAAAGGCAAAAAGCCTCTTTACCGTGGCGCGGGTCGGCTCGGTCATTTAGTGCATCCGTATGCCCGACTTCATTGCGCACGAGAATCCGAATTTTAAAGTCAGTGCTTGGGCGAGAGATAAGTGAGAAAACGCTCCCGTCGCGTCCATTGGCATGGGATTCTGCTCCCAAGCGGAATGGATAGGGGGTCCCGCCCTGACCCCGCCCTGACCCAGAAGACAATCAAGCTCATCACCCAATTCATATTCAGGGGTTACGGCAGCCACCGGCGAAATTCTGCGAATGGAAGCCCTTGTCGGCTCCCACTGTTTTCACCGTAAAATCCCGCTGGAGATCATCGATCTGCTCAAGCGCCATCTTCGACTCGCTGTTGCCGACCGCAGATTCGCGGCAAGATGCACGCACAGTCCGTTGCGGTTCTCCATGATCGCGTGGGCTCCAAAGCAGAGTCTGGCTTCCCGCCTTTGCCTTTCTTCAGAAGCTTCGCGTCCAGATCGGCCGTGCTCTGGTGGGTGTCATTGCTGCGCTTTTCTCCCTGAAAGTTCCTCAATGGATTGCCGCTTCCAGGCCCCTCCTGATCATCCCTGGGCCGGAAACTCTTCATACACGCTCACGCTTCAATGAGCGTGCCATCGGCGCTGAAGTGCTCGTTGCTTACCCACTTCTTCTCGCGGGCAATCTCCACGACCGCGGCAAAGAAGAGACCGCTGACATGATGCTCAAGGGGCCGTTCTTGGTTCTTGCTGAAGGTGCTTGCATCAAACGTCTTCTCATCCGGGGTTCAACTCAGAAACCATTGGAAGAGCAGATCGTGCTTCGACCGCTCCCAGAACTGCCGGTCACTCCGCACTGAGTAGAGCGCCATCAGCACCTTCCGTCCGATGAGCCGCTCCGGTGGAATCGATGCTCGACCTTGTAGAGATCGCCAAAATCCAAATCCAAGCGGCGGAACACCTCCCCGATCATCTTCTGCACTTCTCGGATCAGCCTAAAAACGGCAGTTGAGATAAGAGCGAGCGGGAGCGCGACCGCTTTGGAGAGC
>CBINJX010000122.1:0-9196 GCA_966251085.1 uncultured Verrucomicrobiales bacterium | reverse complement strand
AACACTCCTTGAATCCAGTCCGTTCCTTTGATCCTTAACTGAATGGCTTGTCCCTCAGGGAACGGCTGCTGGTTCGAGCACACCAAGGATGGGACCGAGATCGATTTTCTTCTCGCTGCGGCCGAGTTCCGGCGAGTGGAGGCTGGAGACGGTGCCGTCGAAGTAGAGCGCATTCGGACAATGCAATACGTCGCGAAAGAGCAGCGCCATTTCGTGCAGGTTCACCACGTCTTCGGTTTGTACGAAGAGCGCGATGTCTGGCGAGGGAACGCCTACGCCATTGCGAACGAGCTGAAACTCGGAGCCGGGCTTGAAGGCGGGGTGGATCTTGTTGTCCCGGAGAAGAAGCGGTCCCGATTGGGTGGCGAGGATGACTTTCTCTGAAGCCGCCAGCTTCGGGTACTCGGAGGACTCAACCACACGCGCACCCTTGTCCGTGATGGCAAAGACACCGTTCGGCTTTAGGAAGAAGTTCCCTTCGCCGGGTGCCAGGTTCAGGGGCGAGTACTGCCGTCCGCCGTCCACGAAAAGGCCGACCGGTGAAAGGTCGGCGTGGTACATCCCGGCGTTCGTGCCAAAGATGAGCTTCTGACCAGTCGGTGCCAACAGACGCAGCAGTCCCTCGAATGATTTCAGCGGCTGCCCTTTTTCGTCGGTGAGGAAGAGCCGTACCCGCTCCTTCTTCACGTTCACGCGGCAAACCGTGGCGCGTTTGCCGTTGATCTTCACCTCGCTGAACTCCACCGCCTGCGCCGGTGTGGCGAAGGCCATCAACAGCATCCACAGGCAAATCAGCCGGCTCATAGCTTGTCCTCGCCGTCTTTCTTCCTCCGCGCCACCCACCAGCGGGTGATCCAGCCGACCACCAGCGAGATCAGGAAGGCATACACCGCACCGATCACAAAAGCGATCGGGAGCATCTTGTCCGGCGAACCGCGCCGGATCGTATCCACGATCAACAACGCACTGATCGCCGTGATCGCAGAGGTCAGGCTCGCCAGAACAAAGCCGCGTCCTCTCAGGTGAAAGAAGATCGACGCAACAATGGTGAACAGGGCGAGCAACAGTAATCCAACAAATCCTTCGTCCATATTGATGTCGCATTAGGAAGCCGCGGCGATCTCATCCTCGGTGACCTCCTCACCATTGTGCCGGTGAAACTGGAGGTCGTAGAGGCGGCGGTAGGTCGAACTCTTCTGATACAATGCGCCATGGGGACCAGCGCTCACGATGCGGCCATGTTCCATCATCACGATCTGATCGGCTTTCAAAATGGTCGAGAGACGATGTGCGATCGCAATCACCGTGCGCCCTCGGGCCAGAGTCTCGAGCGCTGCCTGGATCTGTTTCTCGCTCTCTGAGTCGAGCGCGCTGGTCGCCTCATCCAGCAGAAGAATCGGCGCATCCTTCAGCAGCGCACGAGCAATGGAAATCCGCTGCTGCTGTCCACCGGAGAGCAGGCATCCCTTGTCACCGATCACCGTCTCGTAACCCTGCGGCTGAGCGAGGATGAAGTCGTGGGCAAATGCCAGCTTCGCGGCAGCTTCGACTTCCTCGCGCGTGGCATCGAGGCGACCGTAGCGGATGTTGTTGTAGATTGTGTCGTGGAAGAGGAATACATCCTGCGTCACCACGGCAATGTGCTCGCGGAGGCTCGCCTGCGTGAGCGAACGAATGTCATTCCCGTCGATGGAAACCGAACCTTCCTGCACCTCGTAGAGTCGCTGCAGCAGTGACAGAAGTGTGCTCTTGCCCGCGCCACTTGCGCCCACGAGCGCACACGTCGTGCCAGCCGGGATGGAGAGTGAGATCTCACGGACTGCCGGCTGATCGTAACCGTAGGAAAACGATACCTGATCGAACTCAATCTGGCCCTTGCACTCCACCAGCGGTTTGGCGTCGGGTGCATCCTTGATTGCGGGTTCGCGGTCGAGCAGTTCGAAGACCTTGGTCGTCGCCGCCAGGCACTTCTGCATGGTGAGATAGATCCGGGAGAGCGCTTTGAAGGCCGGATAGATCAAGACCATGCCTCCGTTCAGGGCGATGAAGGTTTTGAATGGGAGGCCGTAAGACCAAGCCCACGCGAGCGCTGCCGCAATTCCCAGGGAGCCGATCGTCTCGACCAGCGGGCCAGCGAGTTCGAGCGCCTTCCGCCACCGCATGATGAACCGCATGATCAGGTTATTGGCCGTATTGAAACGCTGGGATTCGTAATCCTCGCGCGCATGCGTTTTCACCACACGGATTCCCGCAAAGGCCTCGTGCATGATCACCATCAGCTGTCCTGCTTCCTCCTCTTCCCGCGCGCCCGCCTTGCGCACCTTCTTGGCCACGATCAGCACCGGCATGAGACACAGAGGGAAGATCAACAGGGACAGGAGTGTGAAACGCCAATCGATCACGATAAGAGCCCCGAGACCGGAGAGGATCGAGATCGGTTGTTTCACGACATCGCCCGAAATAGTCGTGAGTGCCTGCTGTGCCATACGAGTCTGGTTGAAAACTGTCTGCACCAGATCGCCGGTCTTGGCCTTGTTAAAGAACTCCATCGATTGCCCAAGAGTGCGCCGGAAGACTTGCGTCCGGATATCGTCCAGCACGTGCACGCTGACCCAGAGCATGAAGTAGGAGTTCAGGTACGAACACATGCCCCGCACCAGCATCAACGCTGGGATACTGGCACAGATGAGTATCACCTCCCGCAAATTGCCGGAGAGCTTGAAGTGTTCGAGATGCGGAAACCAGCGAACCAGTGCTGCCGGAGCTTTGGAATCAGCGTCAGGAAAAACGGCGCCGGCGACAAATTGTACATCGAGAACCAAAAGGCCCTGCACCAATCCAAACAGCGCCCCGAAGAGGATCCCGAGCAGAAAGCGGCCCCGGTACGGCTTGAGGTAGGAGAAGAGCCGCTTGTAAGGACCGCGGGCTTCCCGCAGGAAATCGCGAAAACTCATCTTGGCGATGTCTTTACGGGAAATTTTCTTGGTCGTCGGTGGCATCAGCGTGCGGCGAAAAGCCTCTTATTCTTAATTCTGATCTTATTCTTACTCTCTGGAACTACCGTGCTCCGAGGAGATTACGATTAAGATTAGGAGTAGGATTAAGAGAGATTGGTTGCAGAAAGAAGCGCATCGGTAGCACGGAACACACTCTCCGTCGAGAGACGCTCCGTGGGGGCTCCTTTCATGCGCGGGGTAAACTCCGTGAGCGTTTTTTCTGGCTGAGCCGCGGAAAGAACGATGGCTCCGGGGTGCCTCGGGCGCCAATGGAAGGGGTTTGTCGGGCCGAAAAGGGCAATCTGAGGCCGCTGAAACGCCGCTGCGAGATGCACCACTGCCGTATCGCAGCTGAGGACCAAGCGCGCCTTTTGGACCAAAGCCGCTAGGGAAAGGAGGTCGAGGCAACCCACCAGCGGGTGCATTCCCGGGAGAGTGCCGATCCGGCTGATATGTTCCTGCTCGAAAGGATCGTGTCCGCCGGTCACCACCACTTTCAGGCCATACACATCCCGAATGTGCGCGACGACGGCAGCCCACCGCTCCGGCAGCCAGTATTTCTCGGCACGCGCCGTTCCTGGGTGGACCAGTACGAACGGCTCTGAAATTCCCTTCTCGGCCAGAAGCCGGTCAGCTGCTGCGAGCGCATCGGGCGGAAGAGAAAGGGATGCCCATGCAGGTGGCTCCACAACTCCGGGAATTGCCTGCGCAAGGTGCAGGTAATGGTCCACCGTGTGGTTCTCTCTCACGGAAGATGGCACAAAGGTTTTGTAAGCCATCGCCCTCACCCGGTTCTTCCGCACCCATTCAAAAGTGACCCGCCGTCGGGATCGCGACATGACAGCGGCGGCAGCCGAGCGATCCGTGCCGGTGAAATCCAGGACGTGATCGAAATTCCCCGTAAGCGTCTGCTGCCACGGCGTCCACCCACGCCCGGGGCCGAAAACGATGCCGGCATCAATGTGTGGGATTGCAGGAAGCAGAGAAGCACTGCTCGAGTGAACCGCCAAAGTGATGTGGGCATCCGGATGAGCAGCTCGGATCGCCGCCAGCGCGGGGGTGGTGAGGATCAGGTCTCCGATCCGTTTCAGCTGCAGGGCGAGAAGCTTCAATCTATAAAGAGCGGTTGGAGGAAGTACTCAGTGCTCAGAAGTCAGTGAATGCGTGCTGCACGCAGTGCCCCCACTTGGCACTTTCACCTGGCACTCTCCACTCAGAGTTCCCCTGCGGCTTTCTTGCTCTCCACAAACCACCGCACCGTGTTCTCAAGTCCGGAATCAAGATCCAGTTCCGGTGTGTAGCCGAGTTCCCGGCAGATTTTTGAGGTATCGGCGGAGGAATGCACAATATCGCCAGGGCGTGGTGGCGTGTATTCGGCCGGACGCTCCTCGAGTCCATGTGCGGCGAGCTTCTTTGAGATGATCTCGTACAACTCATTCAAAGTCGTGCTGCCACCGAGTGCGACATTGTACACCTGCCCAAGCGCCGAGCGTTCCCGCACGGTGGCCGAGAGAATGTTCGCCTGTATGATGTTTTCCACCGGGCAAAAATCGCGGGTATTCGAGCCGTCTCCATGAATCCGGCATTTCTTCCCCCGGATCAGGGTATCGATCCACTGCGGGATGACTGCGGCGTACCCGCCCACTGGATTCTGTCTAGGACCGAAGACGTTGAAATACCGCAGCCCGATGCATTCCAGAGAATAATGCTGGCCGAACTGCCCTGCATACAGCTCACCCATCCGCTTCGAGGCCCCGTACGGTGAAAGCGGCTCTCCGATTGAATCCTCCACGGCCGGAGTGTTGGTATTATCGCCATACACCGCGCTGGAGCTGGCATAAACAAAACGGCGAACCCGATTGTCGCGCGAGGCGATCAGCATGTTCAGGGTGCCTGTGACATTGGTGTCATGGCAGGCGACCGGATCTTCAATCGAGAGCGGCACGGAGATGAACCCAGCCTGATGCAGCACGTAATCCACCCGGTTCGACGCCTCCCGGCAGGCGCCGATATCGGCCACTGTGCCATCGCGGCAATCGAAATGTTTCCATGCCGTCTCGCCCACTCGTGCCCGAACGTTCTCAAGATTGAGCGGTGTGCCGGTCGAGAAGTTATCGAGGCCGACCACGTCCTGACCGAGGTTCAGCAACGTCTCCAGGAGATGGGAACCGATGAACCCGGCGACCCCGGTGATCAACCATTTGCGTGGTTCGGCGCGGAGTTCCGCAAGGATGTGCTGATAGGCGGTCATGGTGTTGAAATTGAGAGGTGCGATATGGAAAGTGAGAGGTGGATGCGCTGGCGCGCGCACGCATGTTACACTCTCGACATCGCGTTTATGCGCGTTTGCGTCCGCCGAATTTCCACGAGTTGCCGTTGCGGAAGATGATGTAGGTCGAGCCGGGCTCGATCTGATCCGCCGCTTCCGAGAGCCAGCGTTCTATCTCCTCACGGGAGATGTAGGCGGTCTGCGGTGTGACGAGCTGGTCAAAGGCGACATGCCGGAAGAAGGCGAAATCCCGTTTGGCGATCCAGCAGGAGTAATCGAAAAGCGGAAGCTTCTTTACCAACGGGATACCCGCGAGTGCGGCAATGGTCTTCGCGTAGATGTAATACGGGATGACGGTAGTCGTCGCGATACCATATTTGGTGAGCCACCATGGCAGCCGCGAAGCGATGCGGCGTAGCGGATCGACGATAGCGATGATGATCCCGTTCCCCTCCCGCGCATACACCCAGCAGTGGAAACGTCCGCCGGGCTTGGTGTTACGGAGTACCGAGCGGAACCCCTCCTGCGGCAGCTTAAGGTGATGCAGCACTCCGATGCAGTACGCCAGGTCGAAGCCATCACTCTCATACTTCGTGAGATCGCCCTGCTGAATCTCGGCCCGGGTAAAGCCGGTGCTCGCAAGATTTGCCTGAGCGGATTTCACGCTGCTACCCAAGTCCACACCGATCAGCTTGCGCGGCTCCCAATGGGTCATGTGCACGAGCAGACTGCCGTTGCCGCACCCGAGCTCCACCACATCCTTCCCCTCCACATCACTCCGGGTCAGCGGAGCCAGCCAGTCTTCGAACTGCTCACGGGTATAGACCGATCCCGGCGGAAGATTGTTCCAGGAACTGGCAAAAGCGTCGGCGGTCTGTTGGTCGATGGCGGACATCGTGCGGAAGTGGGTAGTGGCAGAAGGGAGGTGGCGCAAGTCCGGGAAGTTGCATCGCTAACAGCACAATAGTGTGCGGAGGGTCATTGCAGCAGCAAAGAGCGGGGCGCTTATGGAGTGCGGCGGCAAGCCCGATACGGGCGCGACGCCGCTTTGGAGGGAGAGCGGTGTTCCGGTGCGTGAATATCTGGATCTGCCGGTAACCGCTCTTGGCTGTGGGCGGTGGGTAGGGAGAGCGTCTACTTGGGGGGAGGCGATTTTCTTCAGGTGCAAGGTTCTTTGCCTCCCGCTCCCTACCACCTTTCTCCCGGCAAAGCGGTGCCGCGCTTTCGCGCTGGCCGCCCCACTCCACATGCGCCTCGTGAAGCGTCCGCTCGTAGCTCTCCGCGATCCTGTTCAGGTCAAACTCTCGCGCTTTCTCCGCACTCGCCTGTTTGGAGGCTGTGAGGAATGCCTCGCTCACGATCAACCTGCTCAGAGCCCTGGCTAGCGCAGGCACGTCATCCACCGGCACTGCGAGGCCGTTCACCTGATCTGACAGAACATCACGGAGCCCCGGGATCTTCGTCCCGGCAATCGCGAGCCCATACTTCAGTGCTTCCACGGCAGCCACCGGCAAGCCTTCCGACTCCGACGGCATGCAGAAGATATCGGCTTCACCCAGAGTGCGATGCACTTCGGCTGCCGACTGCCAGCCGGTGAGGGTGACACGATCATCCAACCCGAGCGCAGCGACCCGGGCCTTCACCTCCGGCATCAGCGGGCCGTCTCCGATCAACGTCAACCGCCACGGGAGCGAGCGGATGGTGGCCAGCGCTTCGAGCAGCAGCAGCGGACGTTTCTGTTCCACCAGTCGTCCGACAAAAACGAGCTGACGATCCTTCCCACCGGCCGGTGCGGGCCGGGCAGGAGGCGCATCGCTGAGGTCGATGCCGTTCGGGATCATCACCACGGGCCGGTGATACGCCTCTTCACCCGCCTCGCTGACAAATGAACTCACCCCGGTCACCCGGGCAGCCTCGCGCCAGATTCGGCCGGTGATCGGCTCCAGCGCCATGAAGAGCGCTGAATCCCGCGGAAAAAAGGCTCCAGGCACATCCCCTAAATGCGCGGTGATGACATAAGGAACCCCCGTGAAGCGGTGCAGCGCCCACGCAAGCAGCCCTGTAGGCACGGCGAAGTGCGTATGAATGACATCGGGCTTCCACTCACGAATAGCTCGGAGCGTCGGCAATGCCGCAGCCGCGCACCAGGCAATCATTTCGGGAATGGAGCAGCGGTCCTCGCGCTTGCGCCCGGAGCGAATGCGAATCACCTCGACACCATTCTCTTCCTGCCGCTTCGGCAGATGCGCCATGCCTCCGGTGTGCACTCGAACCTCATGCCCACGGGCAGCCAACGCCTTTGCAACAGTCTGCGCCACACGCCCACCACCACCGCCAAGCGGTGGGTATTCATAGCAGAGAACCAGAATCTTCATTCTTCCCGGTGCCTCGAAGACTTCGGCCTTCGGGCTTCTTTCGTCATTCGTCATTCGAACTTCGTCATTTCCCCTTCTCTCTCAGCCAGCGGGTAAGCAGCCAGTAACACCAGAGGAAGAGCCGCTCATCGGACTTGTTGCCCATGTGCGCTCGGATCTTTCGCTGGATGAATGCATCGTTCAGTTGCGCAATTCCACCCTGCTGATCGAATTCAAAACGCCTCTCTCGCAACCAGCGGCCGATCGGCATTCCGAAACCTTTCTTCTTCCGGTCGATGATGCTGTCCGGCAGCACGGACCTGAGCGTGCGCTTGAGAATCCACTTCGTCTCTCCCCCGCGCAGCTTGAGCTGCCATGGGATTCGCCGGGCGAGGTTTGCGACCTCGATGTCGAGGAAAGGCGTGCGCGCTTCCAGGGAACAGAGCATCGAGGCGCGGTCCACCTTCGCGAGGATGCCGTCCTGCAGGTAAAGGTTCGTCCACCACTGGAGTGACCGGTCGATGAGATTCGGCTGACGGCATTGATCCCAGGCAACGATTGCCTCGGAGTAAACCTCCTCCAGGCTCACGGGCTCGCGGAAAAGGTCTCCCATTTCGCGAGGTTCCGCGGCTCCCATCCAGACGGTGTTCCAGAGATGCGGCGGATAGCTCAGGCCCATCAGAGTCCGCTTCACCTTGAAGTCGAACGAGATGTTCTGATGCGAGACGGGCAGGCGCGCCGCCATGAGGCGGATCGCGGTGTGGACCGGCTTCGGCACGAGCTTGGAATATTTTTCCGCGGACCGCAGAGCGCGGAAAGGATCGTAACCAGCGAAGAGTTCATCGCCGCCGTCACCGCCCAGAGCCACGGTCACATGCTTCCGGGTGAATCGGGAAAGCAAGTAGGTCGGCAGGAGCGAACCGTCGCCGAGCGGCTCATCGAGACGGGAGACGATCTCCGGGATCAGCGCCACGGCGCTGTCGAGATCGAGCGTCTCGTGATGATGTTGTGTGCCGAGTTCCTTCGCCATCAGCGCGGCCCACGGTGACTCGTCGAAGCTGGCTTCGTTGAAGCCGACTGAGAACGTGTTCAGCTGCCCTGCGGGGACGTGCTTTGCCGCAAGTGCAGCAACACTGGAGGAATCGATACCGCCCGAGAGAAAGACGCCGAGCGGCACGTCGGACATCAGTCGGCGTTTCACCGCGCGGTCGAGGGTGTCGCGGAGCTCCTCGCAGAGTGTGTCGATCTCCTTCTCCGTGCTGGGAACCTGATCCGACGTCTCCAGCACAAACTCCCACCAGCGCCAGACCTTCAGCGCCCCCTCGCCGATCTCGTACGAAAACGAATGCCCGCCCGGCAGTTTCCAGACGCGTTCATAGATCGAGCGCGGAGCGGGAATGAAGCAATAGGCAAAGTATTTCTGAAGCGAGAGTGCAGAGAGATTGCGCGGCGCCCGCGGATGCTCCAGCAGGGCAGACAGTTCACTCGCCCAGCCAAAGGTGTCACCCTCGTGAAAGTAATAGAACGGCTTCTTCCCAAACCTGTCCCTCGAACCAAACAGCCGTCGCCGCGCCTTG
>CBINJX010000121.1:0-9237 GCA_966251085.1 uncultured Verrucomicrobiales bacterium | reverse complement strand
TTGGCGCCTTTTTGCGGCCCAGTCTCTTCTTCATCACCCGCCTGGCTCGCTATTTTTGCGTTCTTGGGGTTTTGCCGGTTGACACATAAACAGCAAAATGATCTTATCGCGTCGTTCCTCCCCAGGATCATACCCCCAGAGCGTTCAGAAAGCCCGCGCCGGTGATTTTCATCAGCGCGGGTTTTCAACGTTTATAGGGTCGGGACGTGCTCAGGCCATCCCACACGCACGCAGGAGTGTTTCGTGGACCGTCAGCTCCTCCTCGGGTGTCACTCCCAGTGGTATTCCGCTCCGAATCGCAGCCGCCAGAGCCACAAATTCATCCGCATACCGCTCGTAACGCGGGAGGTCCACCTTCTGCAAACCCGCGCGGTATGGACCGGCCGATTTGACGAGATCCATGGTCAGCGTCGGCTGCTCGATTGGTTTCACCAAGGCCACACCATTCGTTCCGATAATCTCAAAAGACCGATGCGCCCCCGCATTGGGCTGCAGCGCGAGGCTGGTGATGATCGCCGTCGCCTTCGGATATTCAAGAATTGCGGTCGTGTTATCAGCGAGAGTGTCATCTGCACTGCCATGTTTCCGCAGATGCGAGATCACCTCCGGTGGACGTCCGAGCAGCCGGACCACCGGATCGAGCACATGGCAGCCGAGTTCAAACATTGTGCCTCCCCGGAACTCCGCCACTTCCTTGCGAGTGGCCGCCGAGTGACTGGTGTTGATCGTCGCTCGTACGAGATGAATGTCGCCCAGCCATCCTTTCCGAGCCGCGTCCAGCACGGCATTGATCCCCGGGTTGAATCGCCACATGTATCCGACCTGCAGCAGGCGTTGCTTCTCCTTCGCGAGCGCCTGGAGTTCCACAAACTCCGCAAGCGTATGCGCCGGTGGTTTTTCCACGTGCACATGCGCCCCGGCTGCGAGCGCGAGCTTTGAATGGCGCGCATGATCGCGAACCGCAGATTCCACCACGATCACCTCACATTCCCGCAGGAGCTCCTCCTGCGGCATTAACCGGATCTCCTGTTTGGCATACTTCCCACGCAGCGCAGGATCTTCCTCGCAGATTCCGATAAACGTCCAGTCCGGCGACTCCCTCACGAGTTTTACCTTTTGTGCCGCATGCGAGTGGCTGACACCCAGGAACCCGATGCGAATTCTACGCTCGGGTTCGGCGGCTTTCAGCCCCGTAGCCAAAGCACCCAGTGCAGCACTGCCGGTAAGGAGGAAGTCTCGGCGATTCATACAACCCCGCGTGTTAGCCGCTTGGGAGACGCTTGGCGAGAGTGAGCCCGGGAGCCGGTTGTTGCGATTTCAGCAACTTTGTTCGTTGACGCCAACGCAAGAGCGTGGTCTTGTCACGACGTTCTTCCCCAAGAGCAGCTCCCCAGAGCGTTCAGAAAGCCCGCGCCGGTGATTTTCATCAGCGCGGGCTTTCAACGTTTATGGGAATGTTGGAAGGTGTTCCTTCAGGGACGGTGTGGAAAAGTTCATAACGCGGAGACAGTTGCATTTCTCCGCTTCCTCCCGTAAACGCCCACGCAATGGAACGGATTGAACCCCTTGAGAGTCGGATTGCACCGGCGACATTCACTGTCACGACTACTGCGGATTCGGGAGCAGGATCATTGAGGGATGCGATGCTTCAGGCTGCTGCGAATGCGGAGGCGGATACAATTCTCTTCGGGTTGCCGACGGACGCGGTTCAGGTCATCTCCTTGCAAACGCCTTTGCCAGTCATCACCGGAGCGCTTCAAATCGACGCTACGTCATTGATACGTGAGAACGGGAGCCTCGGAATTGAGTTGGATGGCTCCGGGATCGAAGATGAGGCGAATGGCTTGCACTTCGGGCAGCTTGGCTCCGGCTCTGCCAAGGGGCTTTCTCTCCACTCGTTCTCGGGTCACGGCATCCTCATCGAAGGCCATGTAAGCGTCGCCAGCTGCTTTGTGGGAGTAGATGCCTCTGGAACTGTAGCGAAAGGAAATGGTGGTGATGGAATCCACGCAAGTAGCGGCGCTTTTTTTGCGGTCACTGGTGCTCCCAACAAGTTTTCAATCATCTCGGGAAACGCCGGAAACGGAATCTATAGCGCCAGCAGTCAGACTACCATTCAGCGTAGCTTCGTCGGCACCGATATCACAGGGACTCTGGATTTTGGCAATTCCGGTCACGGTGTGCACATAACGTCTGGCAATGCGACAATCAGCGCTCTGGGGGATCGCAACATTATCTCAGGGAATGGTGGCTCCGGAGTGGTGGTTGAGGATGTGCAGAGTTTGGTTCTTGAAAGCACTTACATCGGGACGAATTCTTCCGGATCGGGAGCATTGGGCAACGACGGGAATGGTGTCGAGATCCGCGGGAATGTGGCGAATATCCGGATCGGTGGGCTCACTGGAATCTGGCCGAACGCGATCTCCTCCAACGGTCTTCACGGGATATTGGTGGACGTGGAAGAGGCAATGGGGAGTGGAGTTGTGATACAGGACAACCGGATCGGCGTGACAGCGGAAGGGTTTGGGGCCTTAGGTAATGGTGGAAACGGAATTACGGTGGAGGGAGGCGGAAACGTCTATATCGATGGAGGAACAGAGCGGAGGCAGGTGATCGCTGGAAACGTTGGTCATGGCATCGAGGTAATCGGCACGAATAATGTGCAAATCGGTTCAAACCTGATTGGCGTTTACGGCGACAAAGCCATTGGAAATGGTGGCGATGGGGTGCGGATCGCCGGAGATGCCTTTCTTACCAAACTCACTCTTAACATTATCTCAGGAAACGTTGAGGCAGGTATCCGCGTCCTCGATTCCGCACATTCGGTTTCGATCGAAGGGAATACAATTGGAGCTGACCTGAGTGGCACTAAAGCAATGCCAAACCAGGTGGGTATTCATGTGGAAACCACCGGATCTCATCTTGGCATCGGAGGAAATTCTTACGCCACCGGCAACTTCATCGGAGGTAATTCCAAAAGCGGAATTGTCATAGCAAAGGCGGGCAACTCCATCTCCATCAACGATAACGGCATCGGTGTGAACAGACAGACTCTCACTCCGTTGGGAAATGGTGATCATGGAATCTTGATTCCTGCTGATGCGGTTCTTGCTGCTGGGATGGATATTGGTGGGACGCGTTCCAATCTCATTGGTGCAAATGGCGGTGATGGAATTCGTGTCCTGGGCGGTAGTGATGTGGCTGTGTCCAACAGCTACATTGGTGTAACTGATCACGGCTTGCCGCGTGGTAATGCAGGCACAGGTGTCTACATTCAGGATTCGCCGAGAGCGGTGCTCCTCCGGAATGTCATCGGGATGAACGGTGGGCATGGCATCCATCTGACGGAAGGAGCGAACGGAGTGAAACTGGAGGGGAATATGGTCGGTATCTCGTTCGGCCAGAGTGGTCCCGGAGGTGCTTATACCCCCAGTAGAAATGGAGGTGATGGTGTGTTGGTCGATGGTGCCCGGGGTGTCGCGATTGGCACAGTTGAGCAGGCCCAGTCCAACATCATCGCAGCCAACGAAGGCGCTGGAATTCGCTTCCGCAATGTACCGAGCGGAATCATCTCTGGTGCGTGGATTGGTACCTTCTGGAATGAATCAGCAGGTTTTGGCAACGGCGGTTCCGGTATTGCAGTCGAGAACAGCGAGGCCGTTCTTATTGAGAACGCAATTGTTGCCAACAATGGAGAAGCCGGAATCCACGTGCTGGGGAGCACTGGTATTTCAATCCGGGGCGGTGCAATCGGACTCTCGATTCAGAATACCGGTTCGGTTGAGGAAGTGGCAGTCGTCGGAAACGGTGGTCCGAGCATTTTGATCGATGGCAGTTCGGGCACGAACGTCATGCCTTCGGGGGTGTCCGTTGCAGGTTCGAAACTGGATCCCGCGCCTTTTATTACCTTGGTGCGGACGGCTGAATATCCCGCCATCGAAGTCCTGAGCGGGACCGAAAACCAATTTGTAGGCTTGCGCATCAGTGGGAGTGACGGCCTTCCAATCGACCTCGGTGGTGATGGAGTGACTGCCAACGATGTGGAAGCGCGGGACACAGACTCTGGTCCGAATAACTTCCAGAACTCTCCCCAGATTGTTTCTGCTACCATCCAGCGGAGCCCTAATCTCGAGCCTTATGGCTTGATTACCGGGAACCTGCAGAGCGCACCGAATAAGCCGTATTCCATCGAGTTCTACAGGCTGGAGGATGGAGCATGGCCGTCGATCGGGAAGATCAATGTTCAGACCGACAGTGGTGGAGTGGCGGCGTTTTCTTTCGAGGACCTTCTGGGTGAGCCTGGTGATCAGGTCGCCATGATCGCTACCAGCATGGCAACCCGTGATACCTCTGAGTTTTCGTCCAGTGTTGTTGTTGCGCGGGAGATCTCCGTCCAGGCGAGCACGGAATCGCTCGTGGAGGGGAACGCTGGCAAAAGCACTGTTGATATCACCTTCACCGTCTCTTTGCCGTTCTATCACACGACCGTAGTTCCATTGAGCCTGACCGGAAGCGCTCTGGCAGGAGTGGATTTCGACCTTTTGCCCGAGAGCATTTCCTTCGAGCCCGGAGAGACAACAAAGACGGTCACTGTGAGCATCCTCGGGGATACCCTCGTTGAACCGAACGAGATGTTCCAACTGACTCCGGCCACATCCGAGACTCTCGTTCTGCTTCAGGAAGCTCTACCAACGGTGACAATCCTCAACGACGACACCTCGGTCCTAATCTCGAAGAACGGGAAAACAGCGAAGTGGATCGACGTGGATGGCGGCCTGGTTACGCTCAAGTCGAACAAAGGCATACTGGATCGGGATGACTTTGTGTTTGAAGTTTCCGGTGAGCTCAACGGCGAGCGCTTGGTCCGTCTGGATCTCTCCGGGGCCGATGATCATCCGAAAAAATCGGCGCCTAACCTCTCCTTCACCGAAAAGGAGCGCCGCACTGAGAGCGGCAAACTTGGAAACAAGACGGTCGATATCGGTGAAATCGATGTCGGGCTCTTTTCTCTCGGTAACGTCTCTGTCGCAGGCGACCTTCAGGGACTCACAGCGGTGAATGTGAAGAACCTCAAAGCGCGCTCGCTCGGTGCCGTGACAAACAGCGCGGGAGAACCGCAGTACATTCAGCTAACAGGAAAGCTGGGAACACTCGCCATCTCCGGTGATGTGCGGGCCATGCACATCAGCGCACAATCCATCGGCGCTGTGACGATCGCGGGTTCCATCCATGGTTCTTTGCTGGGTGAAAGCGGCATCTTCGCCCTCGGCCGTATTGGGCCAGTGAAAGTGAAGGGGAGTATCACGGGAGCTTCTCCCGAATCTCCGGTGATGATTCAGGCATCCGGAGCTTCGGATCGTTCGCCGTACGCACTACAGAGCCTCACGGTGAAAGGTGATGTGGAGAATGCTGTGATCCTCGCAGGAAATTCGTCACTGGCAGGCGAGAGCCTTGGTCCGATCAAGGTTTCAGGTGATTGGAGATCCAGCGTTGCTGCCGCCAGTATCGACCCCGGCGCGGATGGCCGTTATGGAACTGCGGATGATCGTTTGGGTGGAACTGCGCCGGGTGACGCTGTGATCAAAGCCATCGCCAGGCTCGCGCGTGTGGATATTGGCGGACTGGTGAGCGGAACACTTGCAGACGAAGACAGCTTTGGCTTCTTCGCCCAACGGGTCGGACCGGTGCGAGTCGGAGGAATCTTGATCCCGCAGGGGCTCGTGCCCGGAAGCAGCGACGTGCGGATTGCGGAGATCGTTGCACTCCAGAGTTAGCTTCCCGCCGAAAAAGCAACGGCGTTGCCGGCACCAGTCAAGGCTGAGTCCGGCAACGCCGTGAGTCTGAATCGTGGCCGCTATTCCTTCAGCGACGCCATATCGATCACGAAGCGATACTTCACATCGCTCTTGAGCATGCGCTCGTAGGCTTCGTTGATCTGGTCCATGCGGATCAGTTCGATGTCGCTGGTGATTCCATGTTTGCCGCAGAAATCGAGCATCTCCTGCGTCTCCTGAATCCCGCCGATCAGCGATCCGGCGAGGGTGCGGCGCTTCATGAGCAGGCCGAAGCTCGCGACCGGCAGCGGCTCCTCGGGAGCGCCGACTAGCACCAGTTTGCCGTCACGCTTGAGCAGGTTCAGGTAGGCGTTGATGTCGTGCTTCGCCGAAACCGCATCGAGGATGAAGTCGAAGCTGTTGGCGTGCTTATTCATCTCCTCCTCGTTTTTCGACACGACGACTTCGTGTGCACCGAGGCGGAGCGCATCCTGCGTTTTACCGGGGGATGTCGTGAAGAGGACCACGTTCGCGCCAAAGGCATTGGCAAACTTCACCGCCATGTGTCCAAGTCCGCCAAGGCCGACCACGCCAACTTTCTGCCCCTTGCCGACGCCCCAGTGACGGAGCGGCGAATAGGTGGTGATCCCAGCGCAGAGCAGGGGAGCGACCGCTGCGAGATCAAGGTTCTCGGGAACCCGGAGGACGAAGTCTTCGGTCACTACGATGTTCTGCGAGTAGCCGCCGTAGGTGACACCTCCACTGTATTTGTCCTGGCCATTGTAGGTGAAGACTGAGCCGTTCTCACAGAACTGCTCGAGCCCTTCGCGGCAGCTATTACAGGTGCGGCAGGAATCGACCATGCAGCCGACTGCTGCGAGATCACCTTCCTTGAACTTCGTCACCGCGCTGCCGACCTTTGTCACGCGGCCGACGATCTCATGACCGGGAACGCAGGGATACACAGTGCCTCCCCATTCATCGCGGGCAGTGTGAATATCGGAGTGGCAGACCCCGCAGTACAGGATCTCGATCTGCACATCGTGCTCCGTCGGATTGCGGCGCTCGATCGTGGTTGCGGCGAGTGGAGCGCTCTTGCTGGGAGCGGCGTAGGCCCGGGTGGTGAAGATGGTGGTATTTTGCATGTAGGAAGTTTGTGAGATGTCAGTGAGTGGATGTTGATCAATCGGCGATCAGGGAGTGTTCGCGTTGTGTCGCGATCACCTGTTCCGCCAGAATTTCGTAAGAACGCAGACGAGCAGCGTGATCGTAGATCATGCTATGAATCATCAGCTCATCGGCTTGTGTCTCCTCCGCGAGAACTTCGAGCGCGGCGGCGACGGTGGCAGGGCTGCCAATGATCGAGCCCTTGAGGAATGACTCGACGCTCGCCTGTTCCTGCGGACTCCAGAGCCCTTCCATGCTCTCCACCGGCGGCGGGAGCTGTGCGGGTTTTCCACGGATGAGGTTCAGATGTGCCTGATACTGCGAAGTAGCGAGGCGTTGCGCCTCTGCGTCGGTGTCCGCGGCAAAGACATTGATACAGACCATTGCGTACGGCCGTTCGAGAACTTCCGACGGACGGAAGTTGCGGCGATAGAGCTCCAGGCCTGGCATCAGGTTATGGGGGGAGAAATGTCCCGCGGAGCCAAACGGCAGACCGAGTTGCCCGGCGAGTTGGGCGCTGAATCCACCGGAGCCCAGCAGCCAGATCGGAATGTCCAGACCGGCTCCTGGCACGGCGCGCACCAACTGCCTTTCCGTAACCGGACGAAGGAATTGCCGCAACTCCTCCAGCAACTGCGGGAACTCGTCCCCGGTGCTGTTCAATCCACGGCGCAGGGAGCGCACGGTCAGTTGATCGGTTCCCGGGGCGCGACCCAAGCCAAGGTCAATACGGCCGGGATAAAGCGACTCCAGCGTGCCGAACTGCTCTGCGATCATCAGTGGTGCGTGATTTGGCAGCATGATACCGCCTGATCCGACACGGATCGTGGAGGTGCCGCCTGCGATATAGCCGATCACCACCGATGTCGCGGCACTGGCGATGCCGGGCATGTTATGATGTTCCGCGACCCAGTAACGCTGGAAGCCCCACCTCTCTGCATGCTGGGCGAGGTCGAGCGTCCGGTGAAACGCTTCTCTGGGTGTGCTGCCCTCCACCACAGGTGTCAGGTCGAGCACAGATAATGGAATTTCGAAAAGACGACTCATTTGGGAGGTTGAGGGTTGAGTGCTGAGGGTTGAGGGATTTGCACCGGCAGATCGGAATCGGTACGGGTGGCGAGATTGGGACTGAGCACTGAGTACTGAGTACTGAGTACTGCCATCCCAGCGGTCGCGCCGCCGACCGCCGGGAGTGTGCGTGGAGTTATCTCGCGCTCACCTCAGGCGCCCTGCAGTGCAGGCTCCAGGGACGGGTAATCAGTGTATCCCTTCGCACCCGGAGCATAGAAGGTGTTCGCATCGGGCTCGTTTAGTGGCGCTCCGAGTTTGAAGCGGAGCGGCAGATCGGGGTTTGCAATGAATTGCTTGCCCCACGCCACGGCATCCGCCTCTCCATTGGCGATCACTTCTTCCGCGCTCTCGCGGGTGAACTGCTCATTGGCGATATAAACTCCGCCAAAAGCTTTCTTCAGCCGAGGTCCGAGCCAGTTCTCGTCACGGAATTCCCTGGCGCAAATGAATGCAATGCGGCGCTTGCCGAGTTCACGAGCTACGTAACCAAAGGTCTCCGCGGGATTCGAGTCGCCCATGCCGTGCGAATCGCAACGCGGCGCCAGATGCATTCCGACGCGGCCGGGGCCCCAGACGGAGATCGCCGCATCGGTCACCTCCAGCATGAGCCGGGCGCGGTTCTCGATGGAGCCGCCATACTCGTCGGTGCGGTGGTTCGAACTGTCCTGCAGGAACTGATCGAGCAGGTAGCCGTTTGCGCCATGGATCTCGACGCCGTCGAATCCTGCGGCCTGTGCATTCTCCGCGCCTTTCTTATAGGCGGCAACGATTCCCGGGATCTCGTGCAGTTCCAAGGCGCGTGGGGTGGGGTAGGGGCGCTTCGGGCGCAGGAGACTCACATGACCGGAAGCAGCAATGGCACTCGGAGCCACGGGCGGTTGTCCGCCGAGAAAACTCGGGTCGGAGATGCGGCCCACATGCCAGAGTTGCAGACAGATCTGCCCACCGGCCTCATGTACTGCCTCGGTGATCTTGCGCCATCCTTGGACCTGTTCGGCGGACCAGATTCCCGGCGTATCGGCGTAACCGACGCCCATGGGATCCACGGCAGTCGCTTCGCTGAGGATCAGCCCCGCGGAGGCGCGCTGACGGTAATACTCCGCCATCAGGTCGTTCGGCGTACGGGTTTCCGTAGCACGAGCACGTGTCAGCGGGGCCATCACGATGCGGTTCGGGAGCGTGATCTCACCGGCTTTGAGTGGGCTGAAGAGTGCGTTCATAGGTT
>CBINJX010000120.1:0-9246 GCA_966251085.1 uncultured Verrucomicrobiales bacterium | reverse complement strand
TATCTCGCGTGGTTGCACAGCGATCATCCCATGATGTCCCACGGATCACGCGTGATACCGCAGACATCATCTCTTCATCCCTGAAGTATCATCGCATGATGCCCCAGATATGATGCGAGACCCTCGGGACATCGCGCATGATGCCACAGGGATCATCTCATGATTCCCAGTGTATCTCACGAGATCCCCAAAGTATCTCGTGCTCTCGAGTGCGCATTTTTGTAAATCGCAGTTTCTCCCCTCCGGTTCATGAACTTCAGGCCACTTATTACTATTTCCATTGGGCTGACATTTGCCTGGCTATCAATTTCAAGCTCGGCAGAGCAGGATTTTATCGGTGCTCCCGCTCCCGGTACGCCGGTTCCGGTATCGCCATTGGCTCCGGAAGAACAACGAGCCTCATTTACACTTCCACCAGGCTTCGAGATCGAACTCGTTGCCGCGGAAGAACCTGGGATCGGCAAGTTCATCACCGTGGATTGGGATCAGCAGGGACGGATGTGGTCGATGACGGCATTCGATTATCCCGTCGACGGTAACGAGAGTGCCGAGCAGGCGAAGGCGCTTTATTCAAGTCCCGGAAAGGACAAGGTGCTCGTTTTCGACACTCCGTTTGCGCCAGGAGTGCAGAAGCCGCGGGTATTTGCGGAGGGGTTGGCAATTCCACTCGGGATCCTTCCATACAGGAATGGAGTCTATGCACAGCACGGGCCTGAAATCGTTTACCTCAGTGACAGCGACGGAGATGGGAAGGCGGATAAACGCGAAGTGATCCTGAGCGGCTTCGGTGTTCAGGATTCGCATCTTTTTCCGCATCAGTTCACACGTGCTCCGGGGAACTGGATCTGGATGGCGCAGGGGGCTTTCAACTCCGGGAAAGTGAAAACAGCGAAGGGCGATGAGATTCAGTTCGATGCGACCCGGATGGCGAAGTTCCGCGCGGACGGATCGGAGTTCGACATTACCTCCCAGGGACCATGCAATATCTGGGGACTTGTCATCGGTGCGGAGGGTGAGGCGTGGATTCAGGAGGCGAATGATTACGGATATCCGGCGATGCCATTCCATGAGTATGCGAATTACCCGGGGTGCTCCGATCGGCTTTTCAAGAGCTATGCGCCCGAATTTCCCGGCACTGCCACATTCCGTCTCGGCGGCACTGGGCTGAGCGGTCTAGCACTGTCGGATCGGGCGGGCGAGTGGCCTTCGCCGTATGCGGATGTCATGTACGTGGCGAATCCGATCACCCGCCGGATTAACGCGATCAAGATCCACCGCGAGGGACCACACTATCGGCTTGAACAACTTCAAGATCTGGTCGCATCGAGTGACGAGATGTTCCGGCCCGTGTCCATTCAGTTTGGTCCGGATGGCTGCCTCTACATTGTCGATTGGTACAACAAGATCATCTCGCATAATGAAGTGCCGCGGAATCATCCCGAACGAGACAAACAGCGAGGCCGGATCTGGCGTGTGCGGCACAAGGAACAGACGCCATTTCCTGTACCGGATTTTACAAAGCTTTCCGGAGAGGAGCTATTAGCAAAGCTCGGCGGCGATTCGCTACGGCAGAGCCATCTGGCATGGCAGGCGATTACTGACCGGAAACTCGTCAAACTTTCGCCGAAGCTGAAGGCGATTGTTCTCGATGGCACGCAATCGGCCGCTAGGCGCATTGGTGCCTTGTGGGCGTTGGAAGGACTCGGTGAAATAGATAACAAATCGATTCAACCGCTGCTGCGGGACGGAAACCGGAATGTCCGGCGTGAGGCGGTGCGAGCGTTAGGGGAAGGGAGGACGGCGGATCTGATTGGGATGGTAGCTCCACTCGTGAACGATCCGGATCCGGAAGTTCGTGCACAGGTGATTCGCTCTATCGGCTCGCTCCTTGCACGTCCTTGGAGCAACAGCTACCGCAAGCCTGCCACTCCCGATTCCGCTGCGATCGCACTACTTGCGGCCTTTGCGCGCGAGCCGTTGGTTGACCCGGTTGCCCCTTCGACCCGGAACGGCAAGCCGATGAAAGTTCGTGAGGCTTATGACAGGGAGTTCGAACGTTACCTGGTGCGCCTGTTTCTGGAGCAGCAGCCGGACGCTGTCGCGAAATGGTTGAGTACGGAAGCGGCGGCTGCATTGCCTATAGAGAACCGTCTCCTGCTCGCTCTCTCGCTGTCGCCGCGGGACAGTGCATCGCGAGTAGCGGAACTGCTGCCGCAACTTACGCGAATTCCAGGACGGGAGGAGGTGTTGAGGCTTGCAGAGTTTCCGGATGAACCCGGAGTGACGGAGGCTTTGCTCGCAGTGTTGGCGAATGGCGGAACTCGAAATGCAGTGTTGGAGGCACTGCTCTCGGTCAAGACGCGCCTGAACGCGGCGAAGCTGCGGCCAACACTCACGGAGGCTGCCCGCTCGCTCCTTGCAGGCGATGATGCGTCGCGGGATCTAGCGCTTCAGCTTGCAGCTGGGTTTCAGCTAACTGGCCTCGAGCCGGAATTAACCCAAATTCTCGAAGGAGATGGAAGTGCTAGCGTGCGGTTGGCGGCGATCCGTGCACTGCGGGAGATAGGCGCCGGGCGTGTGGATGTTCTTGAAAAGCTGATCCTGAGCGATGCAGATCCGCAGATCCGAGGAGAAGCTGTGCTGGCTTTGGTGTCTGGGAAGAGCGAGGTCGCTGCAAAGGCATTGTTTACTCTCTGGCCGAAGCTTCGGGATTCGGAACGGCGTGCTGCCGTGGGTGAACTCTCCTCGGCTCCTGCCGGTGCACGAGCGGTCGTGAAAGCTGCACGGGCGGGCACTCTTCCAGTAGCGGCACTGGACGGTTTGGTGCTGGAAAGACTTCAGGCGGTGCTTGGAGATGACTCAGAACTCGGTGCTCTCATGGAGAGCACGGCGGGAATGTTCCGACCGGTCCTGCTCTTTGATGGATCTGATACGGCATACAGCGATCTGGAGATCTCTCTGGATGGCCCGTTCACGGTGGAGACATGGGTGAGACTCAATCCGGGAATCGATAACAACGATGGCATTCTGGGGTCTCCGGGCTCGCTCGATATGAATTTCTATGGGGCGAAGTTCCGTGTCTGGGTGGGGGGAGGAGTGAATGATGCGATCGTTGCGCGGCGACCGGCCGTGCCAAACGTCTGGACCCATCTTGCCGTGACACGAGATGAGCAGGGGCAGTTCAGGATTTATCAGGATGGACAGCTCGATTCCGATGTCTCGAAACGCGCACCTCAGAAGTTCGAGCGTCTTCGGATTGGCTGGACGACTCCGAAAGGAGGCACTTCCGGCGCGTTCAGTGAGTTTCGCCTCTGGAAGCGTGCGCGAACCGCGGAGGAGATCGTGGCGACTTTCGACAGAAGTCTGGATGAGGGAGAAAAACCTGCGGATCTTTTATTCTCGAGCAGGGGGGCGGCAAACTGGGGCCAGTTGAATAGCGGAGTGAAGGTGGCGAAAACGATGGATTATCCGCCAGTTCTGACGCCCGGCGAGTCCGCCGCACTGGATGGCAAGTTTGCGAACTTGCGAGCACTGGCTGAACAGCCAGGGGACGTGGAGCGGGGCCGCGTGCTCGCGGCCATGTGTCAGGCTTGTCACCTGATCAATGGCAAGGGCTCAAACATCGGACCGAACCTCAGCGGTGCCGGAGCCATGGGAACGGAAGCGCTTTTGCGAAATATCATTACGCCCAACGCGGCAATGGAACCGGGCTACCGGATTTATCGTGTAACGATGAAGAATGGTGAAGTGCACGAGGGTTTCCTCGTCTCTGAGGACAAGAACGCCGTGGTGCTGCGGATGCCCGGTGTTGAGGACCGACGAATCGAGCGGAGCGGCATCGATCAGGAGAAGTTCCTCCGTCGATCCCTGATGCCGGAGGGGCTGCTGGATGGACTGCAGCCGCAGGATGTGAGCGATCTCTTCTCTTACCTAAAGACGCTGAAGTAGCCGTCCCTGTGTAGAGGTGACGCTGTCTCGAGCTTCAGGCGAGGATCGTGCCGCCTCTACTCCCACCACGGTGCCTGCTTACAGAGAAGGCGGCGCCTGCGTCGTGAAACTCCGCAGAGTGCCGCCTTTCTACGTGAACTGCTTTGCCTATCCTCAGCGCCGGTCCGGAACCATGATCCAGAGCTGCTCCGGTGTGTTCTCCGGATCCGCAATGATCAATTCACCGCCGTTCTCAGTGGAACTATCCCTCACGGACAGCACCTTGTCTTGAGCGTGCCTCGGACTCAGGCGGTAGAGATTGTCTCCCTGACGGGTGATCTTCCACTGCTGGTTACCCTGACCGCGCCAGCTCCACTGGTGCACGCGCGCGCCCGCCTGCGTGGACTTGTCATTTACGTCCATTACCTTGCCGCTGTGGGTGGCTTCGACCTTGTAGAACCCACCATCTTGCTTTGTCAGCCGCCAACGCTGATGCGCGCCATTGTCGCTGCTCCATTGGTGGATCTTCGTGCCATCGTCCGTATTCCGGTATTCGACATCGATCACACGTCCACTGTTGGCGTTGATGATCATGTATGCTCCCTCTGGCACGGGATCAGGAAGCGGCGTCATGGGCTCGATGGTCCAGCGATGTTCCGGAGCGCCGTTGTCGCTGAATTGAACTACTTCTGAGTCACCCTTGATCGAAAGAGCCTTGCCTGTTCCTGCAGCAATCACGGCGTAGGAGCCGTCCGGCTGCCTTGCCAGATTCCAGCGTTGCTGGGGAAGATCGTCACTCCGTCTCCATTGCCCAATGCCAGCGCCTTCATCAGAGCGGTTCGCCAGCAGATCGAGCATCTTGCCGCTGTGCCGTGCCTCAAGGCGATAAGAGCCAAAGCCGATCGGCCAGAATATCCAATCCTGATGCAGCTTCGTCGGGTCGGGCTTACCCTGTTGCACCCGGGCATCATCATTGGGACTGGCGTCCACGACCTCCATTGCATTCCCTGTTTTGCGGTTGATCAGCCGATAGACGCCGGCTTTCGGATAAGTTGCGTACTCTTTGCGAAGCTCTTCGATCTCCGCCTCCAGTGAGGAGATCAGCTTCTGAGCATGCCCGGCATACAACCCTTGAACGGTCCGAAGTTCGTTGAGAGCAGAGATCTTTTCCTCAGGCGAACTGCTCTTCGCCCGATCGACGAGAACTTGGAATGCCGCTGTTTCACCGAGAAGGGAGGTCACCGGCCCCCTTAGCTCAACTTTCCATTCCATTCCACGGAGAGCACCTTCCGCCGCGCGATAATCTCTCAAGAGCGATGCAGCGCCCTCGATATCTCCTCCATGCCAGATCTGAAGTGCGACGGCGAGAAGGCCTAGTACCTCGGAATTGTTCTTTTTGAATGTGTCAGCATAGGCCACGAGGTCGCCCGGTGCGGTATCGTTGATTCTTGCTACGTTCGTGAAGAATGCAGATAGCCGTTCTGCCTCTGGATCGTGGCCAGGTTTGGCTGAGCCAAGTCCGCGGAAGGCTGTATTGGCCTCAGCGATTCGGCCGGCGAACAGGTCTGCGATAGCACCGTAGAAAACGGCCCACGAATGGGAAGATGCTGAGGATGGGGCGGCGGCTGCAACCTTTTGGAAGGCCTCGGCAGCCTGATCAAACTGGCTTCGTGCAAGAAGATCTGCGGCGGCTTCGAAAGTGCCCGCGGCACCCGCAGGTCTTACCGCTTGCTCTGCGGAAATCGGCGTTCGGGTTTTAGCGGACTCTCCCTCTGACGTACCACGGAATAGAAAGAATGCCCCTCCGCCTAGTGCGACGACCGCCAGCATGCCGATCGATACCCAAGCCCATAGCTTCTGCTCACCTTCATCCTCCAGGACCACCCGTGTCCGGGTCTGCGGTCTTCCGGCGGCGGCTGTGAGTTCATTCCGGGCATACTCCAGGTGCTCAATCAGCTCATCGTAGGTCTGATACCGCTGGTTCGGGTCTTTGAGCAGTGTGCGATTGATAACGTAGTTGGTCGGACTGGAGACATGCGGTGCATACGTGGCCAGACTGACATGCTGCGCCTTCAGGTGTTTCAGTGCCACTGCCGTTGCATCGCTCGCCTCGAAGGGGGGACGCCCGGCAATGGTGTGGAAGAGGGTCGCGCCAAGGGAATAGATATCGCTTCGACAGTCCTCCGGCTCACGACTGAGTCGCTCGGGCGGGATGTAATAGGGGGTTCCGATGATTTCGTCCGTTTCCGACGACTTTCGGTCCGAGAGTTCCGCCAAGCCGAAATCCGTAATCTTCACCGTCTGGCCGTTCACGAAGAGGATATTGCCAGGTTTGACATCACGATGAAGAACCCCGGCTTCATAGGCTGCCTTCAGTCCACGGGCAGCCTGGATGCCGATATCGAGAGCCTGGATTTCAGCAAGCTGCCCCTGGGTTTGCAGTACGTCATCCAGCGTGCCGTGTTCGATCAATTCCATCGCCAGAAAGAACTGGCCGCGATCTTCGCCGATGGAAAATACCCGGACCACATTAGGATGACTCAGCTGCGCCATGATGGCAGCCTCATCGCGCAGGCGTTCCAGGTATTCCAGATTGGCAGTGTAGTCGGAACGCAGGAGCTTTAGTGCGACATAACGACCGAGGTTGTTATCGTACGCCTTGAACACGCTTCCCATGCCGCCCTGTCCAAGAACCGACTCGAGGCGGAAATGCAGGAGTTCAGCGGAGGTGGTGAAGCGGGTTTGGCACTCAGGGCATATGATTCTGCTTAGCAGCTCCGGAGTCTGAATCTCAATAGAGATGCCGCAGCTTGGACATAGCTGGTACTCTGGGGATGCAGTCGTGGAAAGGGATGCGACGGAAGACGCCATTGAAGGCGTATCTGAGGGAGCCATATGGGGGTAGGCCGCGACTGTATCGAGGCCTCCCGATTTTGGCCAGATTTACGATGCAACTTTCAGATCACACGGTCTAGCAACTCTTGTCCGCCAATGAACCGCTGGAGGTTTGCGAGAAAATGCTGTACGAGCGCCTCTTCCTCTGCGCCAAAGCCTCCAGCTGTATGTGGTGTGATATAGCAGTTAGGCGCAGCCCATAGCGGGTGATCGGCGGAAAGCGGCTCCGGATCGGTGACATCCAAGTAGGCGGCTCGCACCTGACCGGAGTTCAGCGCACCGAGGAGCGCTGTTTGATCCACGGTGGTGCCCCGTCCGATATTGTAGACCACGACTCCCGGTTTCGTTTCAGCGAAGCGCGCGGCGGAAAGAAAACCTCTCGTTGCCGGATTGTCCGGTAGAATGTTCACCACGTGATCGGCGCTCTGAAGTGCTTCGGGAAGGTGTTCCAGTGAGATCACTTCCGGGCCGCCAGTTTCTCCGATCTGTTTGCGCCGGAGTGCACGGATACGTACGCCGAAGGGGGCCAGCAGTTCGGCAAGCCGATGCCCGATGGCTCCAAACCCGAGGAGGAGCACTTCCTGGCCGGCCAGCAGGCGCGAGTTTGCCCGATGTCGTGCCGAGTCCCATCCGCGGTGCGCTTGTGCATTGAGGCATTGGGGGAGTTGCCGTGCTTCTGCGAGCATGAAGGCCAGGGCGTGCTCGGCGCATGGCTGGGCATAAACCTGTGAGCTGTTGCTCACCGCGATCTGCCGCTGTGTCGCGCCTTCCCTGAAGGTATCCGTGTCGTAGCGGGTGTATCCGGCCGTGGTGAGCTGAATCCATCTCAGCTTGGGAGATTGCAGGGCGCTACTTGGATCGGGTTGACCAAATGCAATGTCCGCCTCGGCGAGCGTAGGATCGGGTGCGCCGGCGGCAAGGTTAGAGCTGGAGAGCTGCGAGGAAAAGACCTGCCGGTGAGATTCCACCCCCTTTTGGAGTATGGCGAGGGCAGGGTTAGAGAATTGTGCGTTGCACCAGATCGTGAGCATGGGAAAGGAAAAGGTGAGTTTTCAGTGTGTATGTAACCAGTGGTCAAAGCGGAGACTTCCCGATCATCGACTGACTGATTACTGAGTACTGACCTACTGATTCCTATGAACAGTCAACAAGCGCCTTCGCCTGCCCTTTTTTTCGATACGATCAACGCCTACCAGAAAAGTGCTGCGCTCAAAGCAGCCATCGAGTTGGATCTTTTCACTGCTATCGGGGATACTCCGGCCACTGCAAATGAACTGGCGGCGAAGTGTGGCGCTGTCAGTCGCGGCGTTCGGATTCTTTGCGATTATCTCACGATCCTCGGTTTCCTCGTGAAGAATGATGATCGGTATGAATTAACCCTCGACACGGCGACGTTCCTGAATCGCAATTCTCCCGCCTATGCGGGCAGCGCTGCGGATTTTATGCTTTCGCCGGAGCTCACCAGCTCTTTTGACGATTTGGCGTCAGCAGTACGAAAGGGCGGTACTGCACATTCGGAACTCGGTACCATTGCACCGGAGCATCCTGTCTGGGTGCGGTTTGCGCGAGGGATGGGTGCGCTCATGTTTCCTGCGGCTCAGGCTTTGGCGGATCTAGTTCCGCTGGATGCGAGCCGTCCGGCAAAGGTTTTGGATGTTTCCGCGAGTCATGGTGTGTGGGGGATCGCCGTTGCCCACCGGAATCCCAATACGCATCTCGTAGCGCTGGACTGGGCTCCGGTGCTGGAAGTGGCTCGGGAGAATGCGGAGGCGGCTGGATTGCAGGAGCGTTTCAGCACGATTGCCGGAAGCGCTTTCGAGGTGGATCTCGGCAGTGACTACGATGTGATCCTCGTTCCAAATTTCCTCCATCATTTCAACCGGGCGGATTGCGTCGGTTTTCTACGCAAGGTGTATGCGGCACTGCTTCCGGGTGGGCGCGTGGCAATCGTGGAGTTTGTGCCAAATCCGGATCGCGTGACCCCGCCAGGAGCAGCGGCTTTCAGCCTCACCATGCTCGGCACCACCCCGGAGGGTGATGCATACACGTTTGTGGAGTACGAGGGGATGCTGAAGGAAGCGGGGTTCGCTTCTGCGGAGCAGCATCCGCTACCGCCATCGATGTCCACGGCGGTGATTGCTGCGAAGTAGCAGGACTCTCCCAATAGAGGTCTGATCTTAATCTTACTCGTAATCTTATTCTTACTCTTCCGGACCAGCTTTCCAGCAATGGGAGAGTAGGAGGGCGCATCTCAGTTTCTTGCAAAAAGCGGCGGGATGATGTGATCCTCTGCACGAAACACCAAAGTGGCAGCGGCGTCCCGCCGCTTTGGTTCGGAGTCTCTCCCCGGGAGGAGTAAAGGACCAGGTGAGCGGCAGAAACCACAGGTGGAGATGGAAAATGGATCAACCAACAGGCGCAATC
>CBINJX010000119.1:0-9247 GCA_966251085.1 uncultured Verrucomicrobiales bacterium | reverse complement strand
GACGATGCGGTCGCGCAGTTTGTTGAGCACCAGTACCTGCTGCGTCTCGGCGAGCCCGAGCTCCCAGGGCAGCCCGGCGTGCTTGAGACTCGTGAGCGGCGACGCGCCCGGTCCGCCATCGTGTCCCGAGATCAGCACGACGTCGGAATGCGCCTTCGCGACTCCGGCCGCGACGGTGCCGACGCCCCCCTCGGCCACGAGCTTCACGGAGATCCGCGCGCGCGGGTTCGAATTCTTCAGGTCGAAAATGAGCTGCGCGAGATCCTCGATCGAATAGATGTCGTGATGCGGCGGCGGCGAGATCAGCATCACGCCCGGGACGGTGTGACGGAGCTTCGCGATGTAAGTCGAAACTTTGTGCCCCGGGAGCTGACCGCCTTCACCAGGCTTCGCACCCTGCGCCATCTTGATCTCGATTTCCTTCGCGCTGGCGAGATACGCCGCGGTTACACCGAAGCGGCCGGAAGCGACCTGCTTGATCGCCGAGTTCGCACTGTCACCGTTCGGCATCATCTTGAAGCGCTCCGGATCCTCACCACCCTCACCGCTGTTCGATTTGCCGCCGATGCGGTTCATGGCGATGGCGAGAGCCTCGTGGGCTTCACGGGAGAGGGCGCCGAGCGACATACCGGCTGAGGTGAAACGCTGACGGATCTCCTCCACCGATTCCACTTCATCGATCGGGATCGGCCCCGTCGATTTCGGCACGAACTCGAGCATGTCTTTGAACGAGATCGGCTGAATCTCGCGGACGCTGGAAACGTATTTCTTGTACTCGTCCGGATTGCCCGACTTCACAAAGGAGTGGAAGGACTGGATCACCGGCGGGGTCACTGCGTGGCGCTCACCTGCGCGGCGGAACCGGTAGTAACCGAGATCGGCCAGTGACGGCTCCTTGGCGGGCTTGCCTTCCTCCTGCGGAATCGGAGCATAAGCCTGCTCGTGACGAGTCAGCGATTCGCGGGCGATTTCCTCGAAGCCGATACCGCTGACCTGCGAAGGCGTGCGGTCGAAGCACTTTGAAATCACCGTTTCGTGGAGACCGATCGCTTCGAAGATCTGCGCGCCGTGGTAGCTGGACAGCACCGAGATGCCCATCTTGGACATGATCTTGAGAAGACCACCTTCCAGAGCGATGCGGTAGGCCTTGAGCGCCTTCTCATAGGTAAGCTCGTTGGCTTCCTTGAGTGCCTGCTCGGCTTTCGCGAGCTTGACCGGATCGGCTCCGGCCTTCGCAATTCCCTGCGTGGCAGTGATTTTGATCTTCTCCACGATCTCGCGGATCGTTTCGAAACCGAGGTATGGGCAGACGGCGCTGGCACCGTAACCGACCAAGCATGCGACCTGATGCGTGTCGCGGGCTTCACCCGTCTCGCAGATGATGCTCGCCTTCATGCGCAATCCGGCGCGGATGAGGTGATGATGCACTGCACCTGTCGCGAGGAGCATCGGCACCGGCACATTGGCGATATCAGCGGCGCGATCCGAGAGAATCACCAGCCGTGCACCACCGCGTACAGCGGCTTCAGCATCGGCGCAGATGCGGTCAATCGCCTTCTCCAGACCGGCTTCCCCTTCCGAGGCAGGCCATGTGGCATTGATCGTCATCGCCGGGAAGCCCTCGTTGGCGACATTACGCAGTGCAGCGAGCTCGTTTTCAAAAAGGATCGGCGAATCGCTCTGAACCAGGCGGGCATGCTCGGGAGTCTCCGCGAGCAGGTTGCGACGCCACCCCAGATTCATGTGCACGGACATCACGAGCTTCTCACGGATCGGATCGATCGGAGGATTCGTGACCTGCGCGAAGAGCTGCTTGAAGTAAGTGTAGAGCAGGCGCGGCTGAAGCGAGAGCACCGCCAGAGGCGTGTCGTCACCCATCGATCCCACAGCCTCGGCGCTCGTCGAGACCATCGGCTTGAGAATCATATCCAGCTCCTCGCTGGTGTATCCGAAGGTAAGCTGCTTCTGAGTCTGGGAGAGAATGTCGACCGGCTCGCTCGGTTCGCGAAGCGGCTCGCTCACCCTTTCCGCAAGCTTGATCAGGTTGTTCTTTACCCACTCGACGTACGGCTGCTTCTGCGCGAGTTCGGCTTTGATCTCGTCGTCGCGGAGCAGGATGCCGCGGACCGTATCGATCGCGATCATCTCGCTGGGAGCGAGACGACCTTTTTCCACGACATGCGCGTCGTCGAACTCAATCGTGCCAACCTCGGAGCCGAGCGAAAAGATGCCGTCATCCGTCAGCTTGTACCGGGCAGGACGCAGCCCGTTCCGGTCGAGACACGCACCAATGGTTAGACCGTCTGTGAAAACAAGCGCGGCAGGACCATCCCACGGCTCGTTGAAGCAACGGTGATATTCATAAAATGCGCGCAGCTCCGGCGACATGCTCTTATCAGAGCGCCATGCGGGCGGCACAAGCATCGTCATCGCATGCAGCACCGAGCGACCGCTCATCACGAGCGCTTCGAGTGCATTATCGAGCTCGGCGGAGTCAGACCCGCCCGCCTGGATGATCGGCTTGAGAAGATCGATGTCCTTGCCCCAGAAGTCCGCCTCCAGCTCCGCTTCACGGGCACGCATCCAGTTCACATTACCCCGGCGAGTGTTGATCTCACCGTTGTGCGCCATCATGCGGAACGGCTGAGACAGCGGCCACGTCGGGAAGGTATTCGTGGAATAACGCTGATGATAAACCGCGAGAGCGGTCTCGTAGTTCGGGTCTTCGAGATCCTTGTAGAACTTCTGCAGCGCAGGTGAAACGAGCAGTCCCTTGTAGCCAATCAGGCGGGAGGAAAAAGTCGGGATGTAGAAATGGCGGATCTGATCCTCGGCCGCGCGCTTCTCGATTTCATTGCGCGACAGGAAGAGCCGGCGCTCGTACTCCTGCTCGGAGAGATTTTGAGGACGGCCGACGAGCACCTGCTCAATACGAGGCAGGGTCGAAGCGGCCTTGTCACCAAGGAGCTTGATGTTGATCGGCACCTCACGCCATCCGAAGAGGAACAACCCGCGACTCTCGATTACTTCCTCGATGATCGCCTTGGCGCGAGCCTGCGCGTAGGCATTGTCGTGCGGCAGGAAAACCATACCAACACCGAGATCCTTCTCATTGTAGAGGCGGTGCCCGAGTTTCTGCACCTCGGGGATGAAAATCTTGTACGGGATCTGGGTCATCACACCCGCACCGTCACCAGTCTTGGCATCGGCATCGACCGCGCCACGGTGAGCCAGGTTGCAGAGGCTGGTAAGTGCGTAACGCAGGACCCGGTTCGAGCGTTCACCACTGACTTGAGCGATAAAGCCTACGCCGCACGCGTCGTGTTCAGAATCCGGTCGATACAGAGAGTGACGGATATGTGCAGTTTGATCCTGGATGACGTGGTTCATGTTAGTGGTTCCCCGGAAAGTTTACCCGGACGCGCACAGTAGGGTTCACATGTGACAATTCAAGACATTTTAAGCAGCTGTTTGGCAAAATTATGTCGCCCCTCCCAAGAGGCTTGTCTAACTTTTGCCTTTTTCCCACATTTGGATTACAAACTTGTAAATAATGCCTCCCCCACTGCGATGAGCTTAGAAATTAATAAGAACGGTACGCGCGAACTCGATGAACAGGAGCGGCTGATCATTCGACAACTGATCCGGGATCCCCGTGAATCCGACAATGGTATCGGAGAAGCTACGGGCGTGAATGTGCGGACGGTTGGGCGGAAACGCCAGAAACTCGAGCAAGCGGGCGTCCTGTCTTATTTTACCCACCTGGATCTCACCTCCACGGGGACGGGACAGTTCAACACACGCCACCTCTACATCATCAAATTCCGGATCGGCGTGACGTACCGGCAACTCATCGAGGACATCAAACGCGAGCCGTTCGTCCGCTCAATTTTCACAGAAATCATTTTCGAGAGCCACATCGCCGAGATTGACGGCAAATTGGCGATGCTCCTCTTCATCGACGGCGCAAGCGATACCGACATCGTCCAGACGGTACAGGAACGGCTCATTCCGAGCCTGCAGCGGAATCACGGCGCGGATTCCATCGAAGAGGTGAACACGATCCGCATCCTCTCCCCTGTACGCATGATGCGGAACTACATCATCCCGGTGAATATGCAGGATGGGTATATCCGGAAGGATTGGCCGGATGACGCGATTTACGTGGGGCAGGAAGAGGCGGGAGAGTAGTCGGGAAGTATTGGGGATCTCAGAGTTAGAATTTGAAATTTGAGATCGGAGAGCCGCGGAATGGCGACTCGCGAAAGCGACAGAGCCGTCCCGGCTCTCCATAGGTCACCCCCCCCGAGAGACGTGCCGCCTCTCGCTTCATGGCCGGAGCGAAGGCCGGAGGGAGGAGCGGAACTTGCACGGAGGCGGCACCGATGATGTTCCGCCGCCCTCCTCTGCCCATGCCAGAAACCGGAGGCGGCACCTGCCTCGTGGAACTCGGCAGAGAGCCGCCTCTACACAGGATCGATTAGCGGCACGCTCGCCGCCTCCCCTTAGCTCGTAGGCGCAACCGTCTTCGGATACGTCCCGAGGATCTTCACAAACGTGCAGTACTCCTCCAGCTCCTTGAGCGCCTCCTGCAACCGCGCCTCGGTGGCATGACCGTCCACGTCGCAGAAGAAGAAATACTCCCACGCTTTGCGCTTTGAGGGACGGCTTTCGATCTTGCTCATGCTGATCTTCAGCCGGTTGAACGGCTCCAGGGCGCGGAAAAGCGCGCCGGGCTCGTCGCGAACGCAGAACATAAGTGAGGTGCGATCGTTCCCGGTGGCCGGTGAGGCACTCTGGCCGATGACGAGGAAGCGGGTGGTATTGTTCGGAATGTCCTGAATGGAAGGCTCCAGAATCTGCAATCCGTACGCTTCCGCCGCCATTCTCCCGGCGATGGCCGCTCCCCCGGATTCCGCCTCCAGAGAGGCCAGCTCGGCCGCACGAGGAGTGCTGGAAACTTCGATCAGGTCGACATCAGGCAGGTTCTGCCGAAGCCAGTTGCGGCACTGACCGAATACCTGCGGGTGGGAGTAGATCTTCTTGATCTGCTCCTTGGGAATCTTGCCGATAAGGTGATTCTCAATCTTCAGGAGAATCTGGGCGCAGATCCGCAGATCCGACTCCATGAACATATCGAGCGTGTGATTCACCGCTCCCTCGGTGGAATTTTCGATCGGCACCACGCCGTAATCGGCTGAGCCACGGGCAACTACGTCAAAAACATCACCGATGCTCACCTCGGGCACGTAATTCACACTCGCGCCGAACTTATTCCGCGCTGCCTGATGGGTATTCGTCGCGACCGGGCCGAAATAGGCAATCGTCAGATCCTTTTCCAGCGCGAGCGAGGCCGACATAATTTCCCGGTAAATGGCCAGAATCGACTTCTCAGGCAGACGTCCCTTCAGGGCGCGATTCTTTTCCACGAGGCTACGAAGCACCTGCTCCTCCCGTTCGGGAGCATAGATCTCTGTGCCCTCCGCGCGCTTTACCAGACCGACCTCATGTACCAGGTCCGCGCGCTCGTTCAGGAGACGGATCAGCTGGTCATCAATAACATCAATTTTCTTACGAATCTCAGGAAGCGACATGGCGTGGTCAGGATACAGGTGGTGGCTCATCCGCCGCCGGAGCAGTGGGTGAGGACGGTGAGTCGCCTGTGGCGGGCTCACTGGAAGGTGGTGGTGTAGGAGAACTCTCAGCCGCTGGCGAGTCCACCGTTTGAGCAGATGCATCTGGTGGAGCCTCCCCGGCTTTGGTTTTCCCCTTTTTGTCTTTCGCTTTCTCCTCTGGAGCGGGCGGAGTCGGCAGCGGAACGCGCCGGAGTTCGCTTACATTGGGGAGTTCTTCGATCGATTTCAGACCGAAATGCTGCAGGAAAAATTCCGTGGTGGCGTACAGGAGGGGGCGTCCGGGAACCTCCGCACGACCGGCGATTTTGACCAGGACGCGATCCAGGAGCACCTGCATGACTCCATCCACCGCCACCCCGCGCACTGCCTCGATATCCGCACGAGTAACCGGCTGACGGTAGGCAATGATCGCCAGCGTCTCCAGAGCCGCTCCCGAGAGCCGGGTCGGTTTTGCCTCGGGATAAAGCTGTCGCACCCAGCAGGCTGCATCCGGATCAGTAACGAACGTCCACCCGTTCACCTGCTCGATGAGACGATATCCTCGTTGCGTCCGCTCCATTTCCTCCTGAATCTCCCGCAGCCCCGCCGCAACCTCGTCTTCTTTCACCTTCGCAAACGCCCGGGCCTCCTCATTCTCCGAGTCCTCCCCAGCCGCACGCAGCGCCGCCACGACCTCCTTGGTCAGGAGTGGCTTCGGCGAGGCGAACACAAGGGCTTCGAGGACCTGCTTGAGAAACACGGACGATTTTCGATTTTTGATTTTCGACTTACGAGCTTAGCCACAGACACGGGCCAGGTCGTACAGAACCGTCAATAAAGCGGAATCCATGCGGTGCGGCAACGATCTGCGGTACAGCTCCAAAATCGGCAATTGCTACGTCTTCCTGACCTCAATCTCCCCAAACGGCTCGTCCTGCGTGACGCGCAACTGCTTCAGGCGGATCAGCTCCAGGAGCGCCAAAAAGGTAATCACGATCTCCGTGCGAGAAGCAGCCGAGGAGAACAGCTCCGTAAATCTCAGCGGCACCCCATGAGACATCATCTTCAGGATCAGCTCGATCTTGTCTGAAACCGTGAAGTTCTCCTCGAAGATCTCCCGCACCTCGTCCTTCTGATTGACCCGCTTGAGGATCGAGTTGAAAGCGTTGATCAGGTCAAAAACGCTCACATCCCCCAGCGGCCGCTCGGCGACTGTCTCCGCCTTCTCCGGCACTCGCGGAAAGAGCCCCTCCTGCTTTACCTCTCTCTCATGGAGATGCGCAGCCGCATCCTTGAACTTCTTGTATTCGAGAAGCTGCCGCACCAGCTCCCACCGCGGGTCCTCCTCTTCCGTCTCCTCCTCAGGCGGCTGGACTGCCACCGGCAGTAGTGCACGGCTCTTGAGATAGATGAGATTCGCCGCCATCACCACAAACTCCCCCGCGATCTCCAGATCGAGCACCCGGAACGCGTCCATGAACTCCAGGTACTGCGCCGTGATCCGCTCGAGCGTGATGTCGTAAATATCGATCTCATCGCGCTTGATCAGGTACAGCAGCAGGTCGAGCGGGCCTTCGAAGACCTCGAGTTTGACCTTGTAATCCTGGGACATGGAGGGCGGGACAGTAGCGGTGACGCAACAGGGATGCAAAGGGGCAAACGTGTCCACCGCAAGTAGGCTCCCGCTCTTATTCGCAATCGTATTTTACTCCCTTTCTGCGGCAGCACTCTTCCGAGAGATTACGCTAATGTGCCTCCAAGCCTTGGATCAGGCTCGCTGCGTCGTTAAACCTTTGAGTGTGTCACCTCTGTCTTGAGCCGGGCACCGAAATCTACAGCCTCGTCTTCCTCGATCAGGGCAACATGCTTCTCCGAGCGCAGGATGTCCTTCGCCTTGCCATAAGCTTTCCGGTTGCCCTCAACGGTTGGTTTACCCAACAGGAAGTGAATCTTGGGCCGGTCGGGGCTTTGAGCCAGATGAACGCTCCGCCCAAACCAGGTGTGCGCCTTCCGTTCGATCGACTCGGAGTCGAGCAGGTCGAACGAGAGTGTCTCATAAACGTTCCAAGTGCCGTTCTTCCAAGCGTATTTGAAGGTGTGACTCGCAAGTGGAGCGACGACTTCCCTCTCCTCGAGACGATCGGCCACCTCTTTCGCCGCAAATGCCTTCCGGAACACTTCCCGGAAGACTTCATCATCGTCGCGACGCGGCTTCTCGTATGGCGCATTCAAGCGCCCAATGAACCGGTCAAAGATACGGGATAACTCCGCGTTTGGATCTTCCGTGAAGCCGCCTCGCGCAGGGCTCCAGATCAGGGCACCGTCGTCCTCGGGCACCACATTGCGCGCAATATCGCGGGCGCTCTCGGGCAGCTTTTCAAAAGGAAGGCCGTTCGCTATCTCCTCAGCCAGGGAGTCAAAGCGCCGCTCGACGTGCGCGATCAGGAGGCGGTAACCGTCCCGATCCAGATCGCCAAAGAAGTGCGTGAGACGGCTGAACCGCCGACTCCCTTGGAAAGCCACAAACCGCGACTCCGGTGCCCACAGAGCGACGCCCACATTCGCGAACTCGCCAGACTCGGGGTCCTGGCGGTAGCGCAAAAAACAGTAGGAGTAATCCTGTTGGTTCATCGGGAAAGGGACATCCGAAGATAATCGAAAAATCGGCAGCGTCCCGGGTCAATAGGTCAAGATAGTCCACAATTCGACTCAATTCCAAAGCAGCTTCCGGGAACGCGGCTTCGCAAATTGTAGCGATCGCTGGGATTTTCTCCTCAATTTCCAGCCCGATCAGGATTTCCCACATCGTCCGTCCGAACTGCGCGTTCACCAAGTCGGCGCCAGCCCCTCTCAGACAGTGCCGCTGAAATGGGCGCAACCCAAAAAACTCACGCCAGGGCCGCTGAGGGTTCAGCGTGGATCGAAGATGCGCGAAGCACTTCTCATGGTCCAGGATGGCAATCCGCCGGTCACGCCACATGAGGTTGGGATTGTGCGATTCCCGGTCGGTCTGTTGAGCCAAACCGTCAAAGACGAGAATCGCTTCGATCATCTCGTCAGGGAAGGCGCGTGTGGACATCTCCACCGGCCAAGTTTTCCAATCCGGCCCGAGCGCGATCGTTCCGAAGTTTATGCCGTGACTCGCCGCCACTAACTCACGGTGTTCCGGCGCGTCAAAGACGATACGCTCGAACCCAGCTTGGATGTCCACCAACACTGGTTCTGGAGGTGTAGTCACGAGTGAACCGGGAGGCAACGTGGTTGTTTCGTCCCGGATGAAGTCCGCACCGCGCGAAGTCTGAGAAATCAGGACTGTAATCCGTTGTCTGCTCCGCCCATGCAAAGTCGCGCAGCGATGGCGCGAGGGCTCCAGTACAGCCCGAAGTGGTTCCGGTTCTGGTCTGGGGATAACCAGTTGTGCACGGGCGACAATTCGTTGTGCGCCGGGGACAACTGGTTGTGTGCGGGGTATAACCAGTAGTGCTGCCGGGACAACTGGTTGTCCGCCAGCGACAACTGGTTCATCTCCGGCGATAACCAGTTGTCCGCGCCAGACAACCAGTTGTACTCGGCGCATAACCAGTTCACCTCCAGGTATAATTAGTTGTACCCCGGGATGAATTCAGTTCACC
>CBINJX010000118.1:0-9269 GCA_966251085.1 uncultured Verrucomicrobiales bacterium | reverse complement strand
AGGAGTTGGCAGACGCGCCCGATGGAATCGTAAACATGCCACTCACGCTCGCGAAGGATGGAAAGCTCTATGGCACTGTGCAACGCGCGCCGCTACAGGATGAGATCATCGTTATCGATCCCGCCAGTTCTCCCAGAATTCGGACTGTAGCTAAGTTTTCCGGGAGCCGCGACGCCACTGGCGAACCTAATGTTATCCCGGGGCGACTACCTCGTGCAGCGCTGGTTGAAGGGCCGGACGGACGGTTGTATGGCCTGACTTCCGGAGATGGTCTGATCGGCGGAACGGCCTTCGTTGTCACACCCGGTCCTGATCCGAAGGCCACACACATCGGTACGCTGGCGGGATGGAACATTTTCCAACCCCTCACTAGCGCTTCCGATGGTTGTCTCTATGGAACGTCGGCAGATGGTGGAACAGGACATGCCGGCACGCTTTTCCGAATTGTCCCCGGAAATACTCCATCCGTTAAGACCGTCGCATCCTTTACGGGAAACACAGGAGCACTGCCGGGCCGCATGCCTCTGGGGCGGCTTCAAGCGGGCCCGGATGGCGTTCTCTACGGAACAACGGTGCAAGGAGGAAGTGCGGGCATGGGCACAGTGTTTACTATAACGCCTGCCACCACAGCCACTGTCACCAGCATAGCATCCTTTACGGGAGCTGCCGGTGCATTGCCCGGCCGTTATCCTTGGGCAGCGCCCGTGTTGGCTGCTGACGGCTATCTGTACGGAACCACCACCGGTAGTGCTAACGCAAATGACCCGGGAACGGTGTACCGCGTGTCTCCTGCAAATGTTCCGACAGTCACCCATGTTGCCAGATTTACCGGCATGGGCGGTGAGTTTCCCGGCGCCGAAGCTAGAGTCCCGCTCGTCAATGGCGGGGATGGAAAGCTGTACGGACTTGCACTCGAAGGAGGAGCAACGAACCACGGTGTTCTCTTCAGCATTCAGCCCGGAGAGACACCGGCGCTGGCCACCATTTGTGAGTTCGGCACAGGCGAAACGGGCATCGATCCATCGGGTGAACTAACCCGTGTACCGAACGGTAACATCTACGGAATGACCCGGAGCAGTATCTTTCGTGTGAAGTTCGAAACCGCTCCGGTTCTGCTCGGGACCACAATCACGAATGTAACGACAAATGGAGCGACGCTCACCAGCACTGTGTTCCCGAGTGAGTCGATGACGGATCTTTCATTCGAGTACGGAACCACGCTCCAGTACGGTGCGACTGCAGATCTGTCAGAGATTGGTGCAGGAAATGCAGATATCACCGCGAGCACCACATTGACCGGCCTCGCACCGCATACGACCTATCACCTCCGTGTGGTAGCAGAAAATCAATTCGGGGTGGCCATGCAGCCGGGCTTTGTCTTTACGACCTCCAATACACAGCCCTCCGCAGCGAACGACGTGATTGTCTGTAATGGAACGCCGGTCACGTTCGACCTCGGCAGCAACGACTCCGATGGTGATTCTGATGCACTCGCCATCAGCAGTGTCGTCCAGCCCACATTCGGAACAGTCACCTGGAACGGCACGCAGATCACGTACACACCAGGCGCAGGGTTCTTTGGACGGGATCAGTTCGAGTACACTGTTTCCGACGGTTTCGGCGGAACCGCATCAGCCGAGGTCCAGGTGTACGCGAACGCAGTCCTGACGCGGGCTCTCATTTCCCGCGGAGCGGTTCTCGAGGGGCGGCCCGGAACGGTTCAGAGTGTTTCCGCAATCTGGCCATCTTCGTCCCCGGACGCACAGCCGCTTTCCCTGGTTACCTTGTCGAAAGGAAAGAAGGTTACGGCTCAGGCACTCGTCAGTGGTGAACCTGCCACAGTGCTTCTTGGCACTGGAAGCGACGCACCGTCGCTGCCGGCAGTTCAGTTCAATCGCTTCGAAACACTGGTGGGAAATGCATTTATCGCATCCCTCAAGATTGGCACTGGCGACACTTCCAAACGCAACGATATCTCGGTCTGGGCGGGATTCCCGGATGACTTACATCTTGTCGCGCGTGAGGGAGATTCCGCTCCCGGCATCGAGGGTGCACGTTTCAAATCTTTCGCTGCTCTGGACTACGGCGCCGGTGCCGTGTTCACGGCCACGGTCGCGGGGCCAGGTATCAATGCCAAATCGGACCTTGGCCTCTGGGCCGAAACAGTGAACGGCGTTCGCCTGATCTGCCGTGAACGTGCAACCATCCAGATCGGAGAGGAAACAAAGCAGGTGAAGTCCTTCGCACTCCATCTTGCCTCCGCTGAACGGGGCACCTTCGCCAGCGGATGCTCTTCTTCTGGCCGAGTCGCCTATCGGGTATCCTTCACAGACAAGACGCAGGCCATCATGATCTTTGACTGCACTGATCCCGACGCGGGAAGCAGCATTCTTGTGGCAAGCGGACAAACAATCGACGGTGAGACCGGCGTTTACGATTCCTTTGGACTGCCGACCTGCGGACCTGACGGACGCGTCGCTTATCGGGCCAGCATTGCGATGGGATCTGGGAAGACGAAGAAAATCCGGCAGGCGATCAGCATCGATGGCCAGCTCATGGACATGTCGCTTGCAGGTGGGGAAGGGACCATCAAACCGGTTTCCGACCCATTGCTGGCTCCGGGAGCGATGACATTCCTTGGTATGCTCTCCAGTGGAAAATCAAAGCCGCTCCCGGCTGTCGCTGTTTCTACAGATACCACTCTAAAAATCCTCGCTCGCGCCGGTGGGATTGCGCCAGGAACAGAAGACGCCACATTCAGCCGCTTTCTCTCTCTGGGCCTGCCGCACGATGGATCTCGCGGGCCCCTATTCGTAGCCACACTCGCTCGCAAACGTGGAAGCGTGACCGCAAAGAATCAGTTGGGCATTTGGGGAGTTGATTCTGAAGGTGCGGTATCGCTGCTGCTACGAAGTGGTGAGACGATACCGGTGGACGGGGTTGAGCGAGAGGTGAAGAGCTTTTCACTCGTTCCCGCGGCAGCGCGTCCCGGTGGCTCCAGTCAGCCATTTGGCACAGACGGCAAATTCCTCTGCCTGATCCGTTTTACCGACGGTACCGAGAGCCTCCTCCAGATCCGCATTCCGTAGAGCGTTCCCTCTTTTGGGAGACCTCTGCTAGAGGCGGTACTCTGCGGCGATCCGCGACGCAGGTACCGCGCTGGGTGGGCAGGTACCGCTTCAATCTTTATGCCCGAGCGAGAACGGTTGGACTTACGAGTAGTAGAGGCTAAGGGCTGTGTCGGAGCGGAACGCCTCAGGACCGCATCCGCTTTTTCGGAGCGCTTTGGCGGATCGTGTCCAACATGCGTCTGTGCATACCGGGCCCGATGGCAACATTCGCACCCGCGACCAATCCGTCGCAGATCCATTCGCCCATGAACTCCATCACCGCCGTCTGAACAATCACCCACTGAGGCGTCACATCCCGTATTTCGGTAGTGAGTCCTATGACCCGGTACACGCGATTGTCCGTTCCGATCATTTCGGTCCAGCGCGCCATGTGCCGGGCAATCACAAATCGTCCAAAGGAGGCCGTCTCCAACGCCTCTATCAGGTCGGAATCCTGAGTCGGTGGATTCTTCCGTAATTCCTCGCTTTCAAAGAACATGTCCCGGACTTTGGCATAGTCACGCACAGTGTTCAGCGGACGCCCCGCCGCCGCGCTCAGCATCTCTTTGTACGCGCGGACAAAATGATCCGCTTTATCGGTAGGGAGCAACATACAAAGCGTAACAGGAAGCAGCGATCTCCTCGCAAAAACGGGCAGGCTCCCTCATGTGGACGTAACAATCTCAAAGCGGCGCAGAATGGAAATGTGGAGCTACACAGTATCAGGACTCTACCGCTTCCCGTAAACTTCAACATCCGCGATTCCGGTGGCAGCTCCCTCGTCTGCATCAATCACAAGCTTCACGTACTTGGCTTTAACCGGATCAAACTCGACATCCGCCCCCATCACTCCGGTCTCACTGCGGGAATCGACGGTTACCCACGACTGTCCATCGGCACTCACCTGCATTTTGAAGCTTCTGGAGGCAGACTCCGGACCGGCAAACCTGAGGAGGTAACGGCTGACTTGATGCTCTGAGCCGAGATCGAACATCAGCCACTTCTCCCCTTCCTTTGCACTCTCCCAGACTGTGGCGGGCGTTCCATCGCGAGACAGCTCGGGATCGACTGAGGCATCACTGGCCGTCACCGTTGTCTTTGGCGACATGCACAGGTTGAAAGGCAGATTGTTCGCTTCGTTGTGCAGATTGAAGTAGTGATCCGCGCGTACGAACTCGACCTTGCCCGGATACTCCTCGGCCAGACGCTCCTGAAGCTCGATTATTCTTTGGGGCTTCAACTCACCCCAAATGTCCACCTGATACGCCAGGAACGAGGGGGAGTTCCCGTCCCAGCGGCGTAGGCGCCTGCTCAAGGAACGGTTGATATGTTCGTACGAGCCCGTGTAGGGGATCGCCAGCTTCTCAAAGCGCAGCCTGTTATTCTCGGTCCCACTGCTCACCGATGGGACATCCTTGAAGTTCTGTACGGTAGCCCCATAGAGGTTGCGACCATGCTTCTCATAGGAGGCGCGCTGCATCGGCGTGGCGTCGTCCCAAATGGTGACCACCCGCAGCCCGGCTCTCTGCAGGTAGGTCTGCGTCAACTTCGCGTACCCGTCCATCCTGTCCGGAGCCTGAAGATAATTTCCAACCGGAGCACCCGGTTCGTCCAGCGTATTGAAAGGAATCAGGTACCCCAGTCCGGACGGTCCAGACACAAAACAGTCCTGGGGTGTGGCTGTCGTATAATAATAGTTCAGGAGCGCGGGACCGATATCCACAAGCCCGGGGGCAATGGTCCAGTTCAGCGGAATCTTGCCTCTGGTCGAAGCGGAACGATCCCAGATCCGCCTCAAGGCTCGCTGCGTGTACTGAATGTTGTCGCCATCGCTGATGAAGATTGCGATGTACGCTTTGTTCTCGAGTTCAGGCTTCTTCGGAACCGCAGGGATCCGGATCGAATGATCTGTCCCGCTATACACGCTGCCGTTCAAGTAGTGATCGGCAGGCATGGTCCCAATTCCAAACTCCGAGGCGGCCGTGATGCCAGAGCGTTCCGTCGAATACCAGCCGAGGACCACCGCCTCTCCCGCTTTCATATCGCGGAAGAACTTCTGCAGCACCGCCTTTTCCTCCGGGATCAAAGTATCGAGCCATACCACCGCAGCGCCGCATGCGGCAGCCATATCTCGGGTGTGATGATAATCTCCCCTGCCCTTCTCATCGTGGGGTTTCGCGCTCACGAGCAGCCGCTTGTCACACCTGCTCCAGTAGTTCTGGAGTAGATGTTCATACACCTCTATTGCAGACGTCTGTTTCAGGCTGGTCAGGTCCACCTTTACCTTGAGGTTGACGCCATTGTTTTGAAGGTTTGCATAAACCTCAGGTGTCACCGGAAGTGCCCCTTCGATTCCTGCGACCGTGCCTGCCAGATTCCGGTGATGAGGGCTGATCGAAGAGTCGTAAAGGACCACTCCGCTGAGCTCTTCTGCGTATTTCCGAACCAGATCGTACTTCTTGTCCCGATCGTAGAGGTTCCTGGATGTAAAGTTTACCGTTGAGGTCTCTGCCCAGGTATAGGTCCCCTCGTCGGTGAATCGATTGAGGAGGTAAATTCTCGGCTGCTTCTTGTTGATGAGCCCTTGCAATGAGGAAAACGTGATCTGCTCATCGCGGGACAATCCCTGCACGTAGATGGCATCCAGCGTCGCAGCCGGGGCCGCGAAGGTCGGCAGCGCCTGTCCCTTAAACCAGGAAATGCCCTCGGCAGGTTGGGTAACCGGCGGGTAGGGCGCGTAATGGTTCTTCCTGCTTTCTTGTCTGGGTGCGTCGGTCTCCGCGGACGCGGAAACAGCAATCACGAGGATGGCGGCAGCCAAGGTCAATGGGCTGATCACTTGAAAATGCATTCTCAACGGTTGAAAAGGTCTGTGTATCTGGGGCGGTCGATTTTTGACCGCGTGACCGTGATGGACCACCCGAGGGTCTGCAAGTGGATAGGGACGTGATTTATGTGCCTTAACCAAGGATCAAACGTGGAATCTTTCCCTGGGCGAAAGCGGCGCGACGCCGCTGGCACTTTCAAACTTCGTGCAACCAATCTGTCCAAATCATATCAGAGGCCCGGACTCCATTTCCATGAACAGACTCCTCCTCATCCTCTGTATTGCGCTTGGTCTTTCTGGCTGCGTAACGACCGTCCCTCAACCGATCACGACAACTCCGCCCGCCACTGCTCTACGAGTTGCTCCCGGGCTCTCGGTGCCAACCTCCGTCACGCTCTATACGACGGCCCCCTTGACGGTGGATTTCGAATATGAAATGCCCGCGGGAACCTACAAGGCCACTTACGAAGACAAAGAGGGATACTATTTCGCGGCACCCGCACCGCTGCTGATGAGGCATGGATGGGACCGCACCACGGAGACGCAAGGTGGAATCTACTGGAGTCGTGGAATCGCGTATCCGACTCACGTGTATGTGTATAAGAACGCCGTTCGCAAGGTAAGTTCAAATAAGGTGAGGGAATTCGCCCAGCCGGTCGGAACTACCGCCCGGTGACGGAGGTGGGCGGAAAGGCAAGGTTTCCGAGGATCAGCCCCGAGTCCGAGCGGTCGCTGCACGGTTAGCACGAGCCGCCTCCCAGCGTCCGCTCTGGCTGATTCTTTCGGAGGCCATTTCCCGCGCGTGCTGCCGTCTGAGTTGAAAAGGTAGGGCGGCTCGGCGTTCCCTTCCGAGTGGCCTTGCCCACTTACACCGGTCTTGTGGCGTTTGACTCCGATATGTGATCAGCGCTTTCCCTGGCCGGGCAGGCGAGGCTCTGCGGTCTTTCCGCTTCAAAAGGCAGAGGCAAATGCGGAACTCCCGATTAACCCGTTCGGAGTAATAGGCGGTTGTGGGCGGGTAGAAATCGGCTGAGTAGTATCCTCCCCCATTGTCACCCTCATGTTCCGACGCCTTGTTCCCCGCAGCTTCTCGATTTGTACAGGACTGGTCGCATTCGCTGTAAGTGCCGGCGCTCAGACGATCCCCGCTTTTCCCGGCGCGGAGGGCGCGGGTGCGTTAGCCAAGGGCGGACGTGGTGGGGATGTGTACCACGTGACGAACACCAATACTTCCGGTCCCGGATCATTGGCGTATGGCCTCACGACGGATGTTCCGGCCGCGGGCCGGACGATCGTCTTTGACGTGAGCGGCTATGTGACGCTCTCCTCCGTTCTGCGGGTGACGGCGTCAAAGATCACGATCGCAGGCCAGACCGCGCCGGGTGACGGCTTTGGAATCAAGGGAAACACCTTCCGGGTCTCGGGCGACGATATCGTCATTCGCCACCTGCGGTTTCGCTCCGGCCATACGGCGGATGCGATCAACATGGACTCGGGTTCGATCAATTCGATCTTCGATCACTGCGACGCAATGTTTTCGGGAGACGAGAATTTCTCCTCGTTCAACTCGCCTCCGGAGAACATGACATGGCAATGGAGCCTCAATGCGTGGGGGCGTGAGAGCCATTCCTGTGGGGGGCTCTGGGATCAGGCTCACGCCACCGGCCATCACTCGCTCTGGGCGCATAATCACACACGAAATCCAAAGGCGCGTCCCAGTGTCCTCGATTGGACGAACAACGTCACCTTCGACTGGGACATCGGCTTCATCATGGGCGATTCCGAAACGCCTGCGAATTGGAACGCCAACGTGCGCGGCAACTACTTCGTCTGCCCACCGGGAAACCTCCGCTCACGAGCGCTGGAAAAGGCGCGACTCGACAGGAATGGGAAGCCGAACTTTTCAATCTTTGTTCAGGATAACCTCTTCGATAAAGACGGCGACGGACTCCTGAATGGTCAAGACTACGGCTACGGGATCGCCTCTGGCAGTTACACGCAACTGGCCGCGCCCCTCGCCAACAATGGCGTACCGGTGACGATCGACAATCCGCTCACCGCTTACAAGAAGATCGTCTCCGCCGCCGGCCCCCTGCGAATGGAGATTGCCCCTGCCCGACCGCTTCGCGACGAAGCGGCAGCGATTCTCATCAACAACCTTGTTACCCAACGCCGCCACCACATCTCCAGCGTCTCTCAGACAGGCGCTAGCAACGGCGGTTACGGCACACTCCTATCCGCAGCCGCACCGATCGATACGGATAGAGACGGGATGCCCGACTTTTATGAGACCGCCCTCGGTTGGAACGCCGCTACACAGGACCATAACACGGCCCTGGCAAGCAGCGGCGGCGTCATCACTGGCGCCACGTTCTTCCCGGCGAATACCTCGGCGGGTTACACCCGGCTGGAGGAGTACCTGCACTACAAGGCGATCCCGCACGGCACCGTAGCGAAGAACATCACCGGCTCGCCAACTTCGCTCCAGGTGGATCTCCGAAAATTTACCAGCGGCTTCACCTCGACCCCGGTTTTCACAGTGGCAAACGTCGTCGGCGGCAGCGTGGCCCAGAGTGGCACGGGCGGCTACCTCGCGACTTTCACGCCGGCACTGAACTATGCCGGACGCGCACGGTTTGAATTCACAGTGGCCGATGCCGACGGGAGCACATGGACGCAGACTTGCGCGCTTGTGGTGATGAACACTGGACTGCCGCGTGATCTCGTCTGGAAAGGCTCAGGCAGCGCGTGGGATACATCCGCTGCAAACTGGCTACGGCCTTCCGATCAATCGACCTTGGCGTTCTCGAATGGTGACCGGGTCGCCTTTGACCAAAGCGGTCTCGCACAGCCGAATGTGATCCTGACCGACACCCTTGCACCGACAACGGTTGAGGTGAATGCAAACGGCAATTACACCTTTGGAGGAACCGGAAGCATTGCGAGTACGGGCACTCTCACAAAACGCGGCACGGGCATACTGACGCTCGCGCAGTCGAACACCTATGCAGGAGGTGGCTCGATCGAAGCGGGATCAATCCATCTTGCGGATGGCGGGAGCCTCGGGGGCGGCACGCTCTCGATGCTCGACGGAACGATCTTCGCAAACGTGCAGTCATCGGGGACGTTATCGGTGGGATCGGGATTCGATGTACCGGCAGGCAATCGGGCAACGATTCGCACAGGCAATCGCATCGTGCTTTCAGGTCCCCTGACGGGCGCAGGAACGCTCAACTACGACGTACAGACGACAATCAACCGGGCCGATCTCAAGGGGCAAACGGCAGCCTTCGCGGGAAACCTGAACTTCAGTAATAGTGGCGCAGGCGGTG
>CBINJX010000117.1:0-9283 GCA_966251085.1 uncultured Verrucomicrobiales bacterium | reverse complement strand
CGACACGCAGCATTCTTCAGCGGGCCTTGGATCTGGTTCGCGGACGCGTTCCTGGAGATGCCCAGATCGAACTCGAGAGTATCCTGACCGCGCTCGAGTACCTGCCGACGCGTATCGATACGACTCCTGAGAAAGTCACCGAGCGCAATCGGGAACGGCAGGTCATTCAGCGTCGACTCCGCACTTTGTGTAGCGATACCCCAGAGGTGGAAGAGGCGATCCAGACAGCGGTCCAATCCCTCAACGATCCGGGGAGTGAAAATGGATTTGATGCACTCGATGAGTTGCTTTCGGCGCAGCCTTATCGGTTGAGCTATTGGCGTGTGGCCGGTGAGGAGATCAATTACCGGCGCTTCTTCGACATCAACACTCTCGCGGCGATCCGGATGGAGTTCCCGGAGGTATTCGAGGCCGCGCACCAGTTAATCTTTGACCTGATCCGCGATGGGTTCGTGACCGGGCTCCGCATCGATCATGTGGATGGTTTGTACGATCCACAGGGATACATGGAGCAGTTGCAACGGCGCGCTGCGGAGATGCTCGGACAACCGGATGGATCACACCCTCTTTATCTGCTGGTAGAGAAGATCCTCGGGGTGAATGAACATCTGCGTCGCGAGTGGCCGGTTCATGGAACAACCGGTTATGAGTTTGCAAATCAGCTCGTCGGGATTCTGATCGACCAGAGCGCTGAGAAAGCGTTGACCGACGTATACCACCGCTTCATCGAGCAGCACCTCAACTTCCATGACATCGTTTACCGGAGCAAACTGCTCGTCATGCGCTCGGCGATGTCGAGCGAGGTGAACGTTCTCGGAAGCATGCTCAACCGCCTCTCGGAGACGAACCGCTGGTATCGGGACTTCACGCTGAATGCGCTCACGGCAGCGGTCCGGGAAATGATTGCCTGCTTCCCTGTCTATCGCACTTACCTGACGCCAGACGGAGAACCGAGTGAGGAAGATCGCAAGGTAGTCGCTCGTGCGCTCTCGTCAGCGCGCCGTCGAAATCCTGCGCTGGAACGGACGGTTTTTGAGTTTCTGCGGGATGTCCTGATTCCGCCTCCAAACAACCCGCATCCGGTAGATGAAGAGAAGCGACGGGAGTTTGTGATGAAGTTCCAGCAGTGTAGCGGCCCGATCACGGCGAAAGGCGTGGAGGATACTGCCTTCTATATCTACAATCGACTGGTGGCGCTGAATGAGGTCGGCGGCGAACCGGATGTCTTCGGCACGAGTGTGGAGACTTTCCACGCGCAGAATATCGCGCGCCTCAATGAGTTCCCGCATTGCATGCTCACCACCTCGACGCATGATACAAAGAGAAACGAGGATGTGAGGGCCAGGATCGCGGCGATCTCCGAGATGCCGCAGGAATGGGCGCAGGCCGTGCGGCGCTGGCATACGGTCAATCGGCAAGTGCTTCACCAGATCGAGGACGACGTCGCACCGGATCGGAATGAGGAATATCTGCTCTACCAGATCCTGCTTGGTAGTTGGCCGCTGGAGCCGATGTCGAAGGAGGAGCACAAGGTCTATGTGCAGCGCATCCAGGGCTACATGGAAAAGGCCATCCGCGAGGCGAAAGTAAACAGCTCCTGGATCGAGCCGAACCAGGCATGGGATGAGGCTGTACGGGAGTTCGTTGGGGCGATTCTCAAACGGAAGCGTTTCCTGCGTTCTTTCGAACCGATGGCTGACAAAGTGGCCCAGCTCGGAATGGTAAACTCTCTGACCCAGACCGTGTTGAAGGTGACCGTGCCGGGAGTACCTGACTTCTACCAGGGCAATGTCACCTGGGATTTCAGCCTTGTGGATCCGGATAATCGTCGCCCGGTGGATTACCCGACTCGCCAGCAGATGCTTGCGGCTCTTGATGAGAATACCGACCCGGCGGAACTGCTGTCCAATTGGAGAGATGGACGGATCAAGATGTACACGATTCAGCGCCTGTTACATCTGCGTCGGGATAACCCGGGCCTGTTCCAGCACGGCAGCTATACGCCGCTCAATATCACTGGGCGTTTCGCGAACTCCTGTATTGCATTCACCCGCGCCGATGAGCGGATAAAGATCGTGGTGCTCGTTCCACGATTGACGGCCCGGGTGGGATTTCCGCCGATCGGTGATCTATGGCAGGACACAGAGGTCGAGATTTCCGGTAAATTCCGGGACGTCCTCAGCAGGCAGCAAATTGAGGCCGCCCCTTTGCGACTTGCGGATGCTTTCCGGCATCTGCCGATGGCAGTGCTGGTGTCGGAAGCGTAGCGGCGCGATTCAGAACAACCGGGCGGGCGCGCGCCCACGAACCGATTGCGCTCGCCCTTTGCTCTGAATCCTTTCGTAATCGCAGATCCGCCATGCGCGCCGAAAAGAAACGCATTTCTTCGCTGACGATTGCCTATGTCCTCACCTGGCTCGCCATCCCGCACGTCCTGCTAGCGAAGAAGCGCCCTACAGCGACTCTGGCATGGGTGTGGTCGATCATCGGTCTCCCTTTCATCGGTCCGCTCGCTTATTTCATTTTCGGCGCGGACCGCATGCAGCGGAAACGTGTGCGCAAGGCCGCACGGCTCGGCCTTTTCCGGCACCGGACATCACAGGAAATCCGGCAAAAGCTGGAGGAGTTACCGGAGCAGAAGAGTGAACTGATCCAGACGCTAACGGCGATCAATCAGGTATCCGCATCGACGGCCGAACGGGTGCAACTGCTGATCGACTCTGATGAGTTCTACCCAGCGCTCCGCGAGCAAATTGCTTTGGCGCAACACCATATTCACGTCGAATTCTTCATCTGGCGTGACGACGAAGTGGGTCGTGAGTTGCTCGACTGTCTGGCAGCCGCCGCAAGGCGCGGCGTCCGTGTCCGGCTATTGCTGGACCAGATTGGCTGTTTCGGTGTGAGCAAGGCGTTCTTTGCACCATTGATCGAGGCTGGCGGAAAATTCTCATGGTTCTACTCGCTTCCTTTTTGGCGGCACTCACGGTTCATGAACCTCCGCAACCATCGTAAGCTTCAGGTCTTCGATGGTCGTGTCGCTTTTGTAGGCGGTATGAACATCGGGCGCGAGTATGTTGGACTGGACCCTGAGTTGGGGCCCTGGCGCGATGCCCAGATGCTGGTCGAGGGTCCAATCGTTAAGCCTCTGCAGGAGTTGTTTGCAGAGGATTGGTTTTTCGCGAGCAACGAGATCTTTGCAGGCGAGGATTACTTCCCGAGTCTCAGATCGAGCCAGAATCACTGTGTGGTGCAGGCAATTGCAGGTGGTCCGGACCTCCCACGTGAACCAATCCCAAAGTCGATCATGGCACTCCTGGGCGCTGCCCGACGTCGGGTCTGGCTCACCACCGGCTATTTCGTTCCGAATCAACTGTTCCTGACAGCACTCCAACTCTGCGCCGCGCGTGGCGTCGATGTCCGCCTCCTCGTTTCCGAAAAATCGGACCACCGCTATCTTGTGGAGATTGGCCGATCCTATTACGAGGATCTGCTCGAATGGGGAGTCCGGGTCTTCGAATACTCGGAGGCCATCAACCACAAGAAGGCGATGCTGTTGGATGAGAATTGGCTCATGATCGGCTCAGCGAATTCCGACAACCGATCGATGCGCCTCAACTTCGAACTCAATCTGCTCGCCCACGCGCCAAAGGAAGCAGCGCGGTTGGAGGCGCTCCTTCAGCGTGAGTTTGAGGCCAGCAAGGAGATCAAACTCGAGAGCTTCGCGAAACGTCCCCTCCCACGCCGTCTGCTCGAGGCGGCGTTGCGCCCTTTGGCTCCGCTGTTGTAAAACGAAATCAGTCTCCTTCTGATCCGGATAGAGCCACCCTGACTGCTACACCCGGATATCCCGCCCGACCCTCTGGATCACATCGTCGAGGCGCGAGATATCCACTGGCTTTGTCAGATGCTCGCAATACCCTACGGAACGACTGCGCTGCACGTCTTCTTCCATTCCGTAACCGCTCAGTGCGATCCCGCGGATATTGCGGCCAATGGACAGCTGCTCCATCAGATCAATTCCGGAGCCGTCAGGGAGCCCCATATCGCTGATCAGTACATCAAAGTCGTAACTTCCCGCCTCCTCTAAAGCCGAGGCGACACTCGCTGCGGTGCGGACTTGATAACCTCGCTTCCGCAAAAGCCGGCTCAGCGAGAGGCTCGTATCCTCATGATCCTCAACGAGCAGGAGACGCATCGATAACCGTTCATCTACCGGCAGTGGCATCGTCGAGACCGGTTCCGAGGGGGGCTCCACAGTTGGGAGTGTGACCACAAAAGTAGAACCTTTTCCCAAGCCCTCGCTCCGCGCGGAGATCTCGCCGCCGTGCATATGGACCAAAGCCTTGGTAATCGCAAGGCCCAGCCCGAGCCCACCGTAGCGCTCTCCTTCCCCAACCTGCTCGAAGGCGTTAAACACACGCGGAACAGATTCGGGCTCCATACCAATCCCCGTATCCTGCACTTCGACACGCAGGTGATTCGGGGGATCATTCTCCGCGGTGAGCACCACACGCCCTCCCTGCGGTGTGAACTTCACGGCGTTCTTGATCAAGTTCCAGAAAATCTGCTGCAGACGTGCGGGATCGGCGCGGAGATAACATTGAGCCGCATTCAGATTAAGCTCCACCTGCAGCTTCTTCTCTTTGATCTCCGCTTTGCAGATGTCGAGGGTACTGCTCAACAACGTCTTGGCATCCGCGTATTCGAGATTGAGCTGCACTTTTCCGTTACTTACACGCGTGAGATCGAGCAGATCATCGATGAGGCGAGCCTCGAGTTCGATATTCCTACGGATCATCAGGAGAGCCTCGCGGACATTCGGCGGCATCTGCTCCTCCGTCTCCAGCAACGACACAGTATTGAGAACCGGCGTCAGGGGCGTTCGCAACTCATGTGAAAGCATCGCCAGGAACTGGTCCTTGGCCTGACTTGCACTCTCTGCCTGTTGCCTTGCGGCATTAGCAGCCTGATAGAGCCGAACGTTATCGAGTGCGAGCGCTGCTCGTTGCGCTAATTCCTGAGCCAGAGCGAGATCGGCTGCACCAAAAGTGCGCTCCGGAGTGGTGCTCACCAGTGTGATTGCACCGAGCACGCGCCCGCGTGCTTGTAGTGGAGCGGCGATATAGGCTCGCGCCCCAAGCATCTGAACCTGCGCACGATCCTTCCCGTCCGGAAACAAGCCAGCCAGCACCTCATCATTCAGATCATCACATAGTTCGGCTTCACCGGTCCGGAACACCTTGGCCGCGCCATGCTGTGCATCGGTGCTGTGCGGGTACCGGGCAAACAGGTGACGAAGAGCCGGCTCCTGTAATGCATCCCGGTGCGCGACGGCCACTTGTTTGAGTGCACCGTCTTCCTCGACCATGTCGATGATGCAGAAATCCGCCAGCTTAGGAACGAGCAGATGCGCAAGATTACGAAACGTCTCCTCGTACGCCAGCGATCCTGCGAGAACGGAACTCGCTTCGGCGAGGAACGCGAGACGCTGCCGAGCAGCCTCTGCCTCCGCACGCGCAGCCTGTTCCTGCAGATATCTTGCACGCTCCTCCGCCTGCCGTTTGATCTGCGCTGTCTTCCGGAACAACTCCACGAAGACCGACACCTTCGCGCGGAGAATCTCGGGAACAATCGGCGTGAGAATGTAATCCACGGCACCCAGCGAGTAGCCGCGGGTGACATGATTCTCCGTGTCATTGATTGCGCTAACGAAAATGATCGGAGTCGCCTCTGACCGGGGGCGTTGCCGGATCAAAGAGGCTGTCTCAAAGCCGTCCATCCCCGGCATGTTCACATCCAGCAGGATCACCGCGAAATCCTGCTTCAGGAGACACCGCAACGCTTCATTGCCAGAACGAGCCTTGACGATATTCTCGTTCAGCTCAGACAGCGCAACGTCCAAGGCGAGCAGCTTGTCAGGCCGATCATCGACCAACAGAATATTTGCGCGTTCGTCGGGCGGGCTCACGTTCAAACCCGCCTCACTTAGGACTGGGATTGCCTGAAGCGCAGATTTGTCGCCGAGGTCAGACATCATAAGGTGCCGGGACACGGGCAGCATTAGCGGTGCAGCCACGAGCGCAGCATCGTAATCAATTTCTCCGTATCGACCGGCTTGGAGATGTAATCGGAAGCTCCGGCCTCAATGCACTTCTCGCGATCACCCTTCATGGCTTTCGCCGTCAGTGCAATGATTGGGAGAGCCTTAAAATCGAACATATTCCGAATCTCGCGCATGACTTGGTATCCGTCCATTTCAGGGAGCATGATATCCATCAACGCAATATCTATTCCGGGTTCGGACTCAAGAGTCTCGAGAGCATCACGACCGGTCTCTGCAGGGATCACCACCATGCCGTAGCGCTCCAGGACACTCGTCATCGCGAAGATATTCCGTACATCGTCGTCCACGAGGAGTACTTTTCTTCCGGAGAGCACGTCATCGGCCTGATGCAGTCGGGCGATCAATTCACGCTTCTCCTCCGGCAGCTTATTCACGTCGCGATGGATCCAGAGGGCTGCCTGATCGTACAGACGCTCCGGACTGCGCACATCCTTCACAATCACTGTCTGAGCAACGCGATTGAGCTGTTCCTCTTCCTCCCTGCTCAATTCCTTTCCGGTATAGACCAGAATGGGAAGATCCGGGTGCTCATTGCGAATTTCGTGGATCAACTCGAAACCCGAAATGTCCGGCAGCATGAGATCGAGGACTACGCAGGTGAAATCTTCATTCCGAAGTGCTTCCCTCGCCTCGGCTCCGGTTCCTACGGCGGTAAGTTTGGCAGTCCCGTTGCCGATCAACTCCATCATCGCATTGCGCTGCACTTCATCGTCTTCGACGACGAGCATCCGGCGGGGCTGATCGCGGAATGTCTGGATTCGCTCCAGGATACGGTCGAGCACATCACGGCTGATCGGTTTGCTGACATACATCAGCGCGCCGGATTTCAGTGCATTCTCGGGTTCATCCGCGACTGAGACGACGAACACCGGAATGTGGCGCGTTGCCAAATCACTCTTCAGACGCTCGAGCACTTTCCATCCGTCCATGTCGGGCAAGGAAATATCCAGCAGGATACCGTCCGGACGATACTCACGAGCCATGCTCAAGGCAGCCTGCCCCCGAGCCGCAAGGAGACCTCTCATTCCCCTCGCCCGAACCATATCCAGCTCGAGGTGAGCGAAATTCTGGTCATCCTCCACGATGAGCACGACCTGGTCTCCGGGACGGATATTCTTCCGATCATCAATCTCAGCCAGCTCGTCCGCGGGCTCGGAAACAGTTGCCGTCCCGTTTACCTCCGTAACCTCAGGCGGAGCCTGCTCCGGAGTCGCGCTCGGCGCACGCAGCGTCCGCTCGATTGGTAAATGCCTTCCGACCGGAGCCTGGTAGTTCTGAGGGAGATACAGGGTAAAGGTGCTGCCAATTCCCGGAGCGCTCTTGAGGCGGATCTCACCTCCGAGCAAACGGGCAATCTCCCTCGAAATTGCGAGTCCAAGACCGGTTCCACCATACCGTCGGCTGGTGCTTCCGTCCGCCTGCTGGAAAGCCTCAAAGATCGTCTGCTGCTTGTCCGGCGGGATACCGATGCCAGTATCCGTTACCGCGAAAGCGATGACTGACTTCGCACGGTTCAGCTGGACGTTATCCTCGCTCCATCCGCGGGTTGCATAGGTGATATCGAGCGTGATTCCTCCATGCTCGGTAAACTTGAACGCATTCGAGAGCAGGTTCTTGAGCACCTGGTCGAGTCGCTGCGCGTCGGTGTGAATCGCCGGAGGCAGATCGCGGTCGAGTTGGATATCCAGCGTGATTCCCTTGTTCTCCGCGAGATGGCGGAACGTGCGGTCGAGGCTCTCCACCAGATCCGAAAGGGCAAAATCGCCCATGTCCACCGACACCGTACCGGATTCGATCTTGGAGAGGTCGAGAATGTCGTTGATCAACCGGAGCAGATCCTTACCCGAACCGTGTATGGTCCGCGCAAACTCCACCTGTTTGCCGGAGAGATTCCCCTCCGGATTCGTCGCCAGCTGATCCGCCAGAATGAGCAGGCTATTGAGAGGTGTCCGCAGCTCATGGCTCATATTGGCCAGGAACTCGCTCTTGTACTTGGAAGTGAGCGATAGCTGCGTCGCCTTCTCCTCGAGCGCCTGTCGTGCCTGCTCGACCTCGCGGTTCTTGCGCTCGACCTCCGCATTCTGATCGACCAGCTGCATCGCTTTTTCTTCCAGTTCGACGTTCTTCTTCTGGAGTTCCTCCTGCCGGTTCTGGAGTTCGTTGGCGAGCGTCTGGGATTGCTTGAGCAGATCCTCTGTAAGGGTATTTGCCTCGATCGTGTTGAGCACGATTCCGATCGACTCCACAAGTTGATCAAGGAAAGCCTGATGCGTCGCGCTGAACTTCTCAAAGGACGCCAATTCAATCACGGCCTTCACCTGGCTCTCGAAGAGTACCGGCAGCACGATGATGCTGAGTGGCGGCGCCTCGCCGAGCCCGGATGAGATCTGGACATAATCGCCCGGCACGTTGGTAAGAAGGATACGCTCCTTCTCCAGTGCAGACTGCCCCACGATCCCCTCGCCAAGACGGAACCGGTTCGACATCGACTTACGCTCGCGGAAGGCATAGCTCGCGAGAAGCTTGAGCACAGGCTCGTTGCCGTAAGTGTCCATGATGTAGAACACCCCGTGCTGGGCGTTCACCGTCGGGGCCAGCTCCGACAGGATCATGCGGCCTACCGTGAGGAGATCCTTCTGCCCCTGGAGCATCCGGGTAAACTTCGCGAGATTGGTCTTCAGCCAATCCTGCTCCGCATTCTTCAGGGTGGTATCCTTCAGATTGCGGATCATCTCATTGATCGTGTCCTTCAACGCACCCACCTCACCCGCAGCCTCGACCTGGATCGACCGGGTAAGATCGCCCTTGGTCACAGCAGTCGCCACATCGGCGATTGCGCGCACCTGAGTCGTCAGATTCGCGGCCAGCCGGTTCACATTATCGGTAAGATCGCGCCATGTACCAGAAGCGCCAGGCACCTCGGCCTGACCACCCAGCTTTCCTTCCACGCCCACTTCGCGAGCCACCGTGGTGACCTGATCCGCGAAGGTTGCGAGAGTGTCCGTCATCGAGTTGATCGTATTCGCGAGTTCCGCGATCTCCCCCTTCGCATCGACCAGCAGTTTCTGCTTCAGGTCACCATTCGCGACCGCCGTAACGACCTTGGCAATTCCACGCACCTGGTTGGTCAGGTTACGCGCCATGAAATTCACATTATCG
>CBINJX010000116.1:0-9300 GCA_966251085.1 uncultured Verrucomicrobiales bacterium | reverse complement strand
TCCGACGAGACGTGCCTCGATGAGAAACGACTCACCAGTCTGCGTTCGCTGCGGCACCTCGAGACCCGCTACCCGGTAATCGACAGCCGCTTTGGGAACGAGAAGCCGGTAATCGAGCGGTACTCCTCGCTGCAGAAGTGGATCGATCACGCCTGCGAGTGGCTCGGTGGAGTAGCCATCACTGAGCACCAGAAGCCGAGCAAGACGATCCGGGTTCAGCTGTCCCAAGGTAAACTCCACGGCGAGTGCGGTGCGTGTCTCCGAACCTTCCAGTGGCGTAGCCTCCGCCTCTCCGCGGACCAGCGGTGACGATGCGTAATCGATCATCCGCAGTCTGTCCCCCGTTCCCCTTGAACGTTCCAGGATTGCCTCCCACTCGGGCAGTGCGGGGCCCATGGCGGTTGCAGAGGAGGCGGATCGATCAACCAACACCCACAGATCGATCCCATCGCTCATCTTTCTGATCTGCGGTTGGATTAAGACGAGGATCAGCAACCCGAGACAGAGCAGCCGCGCAGGACGCAACAAACGGAGTTCAGGCCAGCGCCATGCAGCCAGTGCGATGGCGGGTAACAACAGTAGCCATTCAGGGGTGGCGAATCTCATGCGCGAGCCATGCGAGTTTGTGCGAACCAGCTTCCTACGAGAGCGACCGCAACAAGCGCGATCCATGCTCCCGCAAAGCGATCTCCGGTGAGGTTTTCACGTTTCACGAGGCGTCCCCGGTCCACCTTAGATGCCGTACTCATGGCAGTCCGGAAATCGGCTTCGCGCGGATCTCCAAAACGCGCCGCGCCGCGAAGCAGTTCCTCCTCGCCCGAGCGAACGGTGAAAAAGCCTGGCTGCAGCGGTGCACGAAAATTCGCGCCCGCAAGCGCTTCCGGTGCAGCTGCTCCTTGGGAACCCGTCACCAGTTCAAAGTTCCCACTGGCGGGAATCGGAAGCGTTTGTGAGGTCTCGAAGTTGTCTGCAAACGGCGCAACCTTCCGGCTCTGAGCGTCCACAATGAATCGGCTCATCAGCAACACTGCGGCAGGAAGCCGGTCGGCGTTGGAATGTTCAAAGTCGAAGTTGAGATACAGTCTGCGAGCCGCCCCTTCATTTTTGAGGAGTACGAGCGGTTTCGACTGTTGCCAGACGAGCGGATGATCGGCCGAGTCCCATACCAGATCACCGGGACCGGGGCTCAGGAGTCCATTCCAATTGGAGCCTTCAGTAAGCGGGTGTTTTTCGGTCGTAACGGGTGAGGTCAACGCGGCTGTCTTGCCTGAAAAACTTCCCAGAATCACCGCATCTCGATCGGGCGGTAGCGCTTCGATTCGGTCTTCTGTGGAAAGGACTACATCCGCCTTCGAGGCATCCGCTACCCGCTGGACACCGGGAATCGTGGGCAATAGTCGGTCCGCAAACTTCGTAGCGTTTGATCCCACCTTTACAGCCACTGCAACTGGTTTTGGCTCGGGGGCGACCAATGGCAGGATATCATCGAGCGTGAAGCCGTCGGACGTGAGCTTCACGGAGATCTGCTTTTCTCCAGAGGGGTACGGTCCCGGCACGGTCACGATCTGCCCGGGCTGAAGCACCACGCGCTGAGGTTGACTCTGAAAGCGCTCCGTCTCGATCCAGAAATCACGCTCCTGCGGCAGCGAACCCGAGTTGCGGACCAGTGCCTCAAAATACACACCGTCGCGATCCTTCCACGTCCGCACTCCAGCGAAGCCGACGTTCTCGATCGGCTCGCCGAACGCCATCAGCGTAACACCCGCCGGGAGACTCTCCGGCTCCCGGTCGCTCACATAGAGCACCGGCCCGCCACGCGCGTCGAGCAATGCAACCGACAGAGCGCGACTTGGATCAAAGCTGGGCAGGAGCGGCTGCCAGTCTCCCATTGCCTTTGTGAGCACGGAGAAGTCGGTGCCGCGGTAAAGCGGCGTCTCTGCGCGATCCGCCGCGGCCAGCACCCAGTCCGTTTCCGCCGCCGCCTTGCTCATCTCCCGCAGAACGGCCGGTAACTCGGCCAGCACCCGTGCGCGTGATGCCGACATCGAAGCCGTGGGGTCCAGCACCACCGTGATTCGCTGACGCGAATCCGCCCGGAGCCAGAGCGGCTGTACGAGCAGCCAGGTGCAGAGGAGCGCGATGAGGAGCTGCAGCCAGAGTGGCAGAGAGTTCTGCAACCGGTGGAACGTACGCCCCGTAGGAGTGCGCGGCTCCATCCGCTCCAGGAGAAACAATGTACTCACCCGGACCTGACGCGATTTTTCCCGGAGAAAATGGATCGCGAGAATCGCCGGGATGGCCAGCAATCCCAGAAAGCCGAGCGGATTCGCAAACTGATCAGGCATTTGGGGAAAGTTCAACCAGCCCACTCCATCGCCCCGCTTTCGCCGGCATGGATGCGCATGGCTTCAGTCAGTTCGCCGCCGGCGGACAGACGCGCCAGCGGAATGTGATAACGAAGGGCCTGCTCTTCCCAGTGGGAGAAGTGGCGCAGATACGCAGCGCGATAACGCTCCAACAGGCTCGTATCCACTCGCTGGGCGCGAATGCGTGAGGATTCGCAGTCGTGCATCTCCATGTTGCCGCTCCAGGACGGTTGTGCCTCTTCCGGCGAGAACGGAGCGATTACGACTCCAAATCCCTGCCGGTCCGCCAGCGATTGGAAAATCGGCTGCGCATCCCCGGGCCAGAGCAGATCTGAAATGATCACCCGCAGAGATCCATGTCTCCAAGGCATTGCGGGAAGCACAGGTGAATGCTCTCCCGTCGCCACCGTACGAAGCCAGGTGTGCCCTGCCACTGCATCGATCGACACCGGCTCGATGTCATCCCCTGCCCACAGGTACATCCGAAGCGCTGCCCCGCTCTGCAGTCCACACTCGAAACACCAGTAGAGCAACTCGGCTACCCGCAGACTCTTCGCTTCATCGACAAACATCGATGCGGAGCAATCCAGCAGCAGGTCGAGCGAAGGGCTTACCTCCTGACGGTAGAGCTTCATCGTATAATGACCGCTCCGTGCATATGCCAGCCAGTTGATATACCTCGGATCGTCACCGGGAACGTAAGGACGGTGATCCTGGAAATCGAGCGAGCTGCCGGTCCCCGCTCCCTGCCAGTTACCCTGCACACCCCGCCAGGTGCGGCGTCGGAATGGGAGCCGGTAGAGCGAAGCTGCACTCCGGGCGCGTAGATGGCACTGCTCCAGTTGTTCTCTGGAGAGTGGTGTCACGCCGCTACCTCCAAGGGCTCCGGTGCCGGTTTCGTTTTCGGCGTCCGGCGGATATCGCGTGCATGCTCCAGAACCTGCGCCCAGTAACTCCGGGAGAAGTATGAGAGTAGTACTGCAAGAATGAAGAACGCGACCATTCCGACGAGCATCCATCCTTGCTCATAGGTGCGGTTCAAACCGTTATCCAGCATCGAAAAGAAGCCGAAAGGCGGAAGGAAAGCAGTCGAGTAGTAGTGGCCCAGAGAGGAATCCGTGAGGGAATCGGACATCACCATGAGGCCGGCACATAATCCCAGAAAGATTGTCTGCAGAAGCAGCGTGTACTTCGTCGGCAGACGAAACGCTCGCCAGACGAACGCGGGCGTCATCAAGGCCGCTCCCGCCATCGTGACCACCGCGATTACATCCGGCTCAATCTTACCCCGGGTCGAGGCGGTCGTGCCGATGAAGATCAGTTCGATCAAGACCAGGAAGAACACAGCAGCTGGCCATCCGGGCTGAAGGACGAATGCAGCCAATTGCCCAATCCCGCCGCGACGGGCAAAAGGCTCCATGTGCACCCGCATCGCGACAGGCTGTATGCTGAGATGGTACCAGGTCGCCGCAAACCCAAGGCAAATAAAGAACACCGACTGGACAAGAATGGCCTCCTCCGGCGCTCCGAACAGGCCCAGCACGGGAATCGGAAGCCACGCCGCGAGAACGAGTAGCCGCTGACGGAGTGCTTGGTTTTCGGCGATGGGCGAGATGCTATTGGCCGCGATCGCCAGTGCGCCGATGCACACCAGGAGGGCGTTATAGATCATCAACGGCCACACCGAGTCAAAGCCGGATCCTACGCCTGAAAAGAAGAAGCTGCCCATTCCCCGGCCCATCATGGCGACGAACATCAACCCCTGGGCAAACGATATCCCGAACATCGCAAAGAGAATCATCGCACCAACCCGGATGAACGCCGGCATCCCGGAGATCGCCAATGCGATTGCCGAAAGAACCGCAGAGGAGAGCAACATACCTGCCAACATGATGAGATCCTCGGTGAGGTTCACCCCGCCGAAGAAATAACGCAGCACACCGTACGGAAGAACCGCGAGGACGAAGAGAACGCTTTGGGAGAAAAGCGACAACCACTTGCCGGAGGCGATCCGCCATGAGCTGAGTCCCGTCATGAAGATCAGCTCCAGCGTATTCGCCTTTCGTTCGTTTGTGAGTCCGCCCAGCGCCCGCAGCGGTGTTATGAACAGCACTTGCAGGCCGACAATGAACCAGAACATGCTGTGCAGGCCATCGGCACTGAATCCAGCACCCTCACGCGCGTACAGCAACGCATGGTATCCGACCACAATCGCGAGGATCAGCTGTAGGGCGATGAAGGTGATTTCAAAGGCGCGGGCCTTGAGTCCCTGCCGGAGTTCCTTCACGAGCATTGGCCCGATCCAGTCCGGGAAGTCGCGAGTTTGTAAGGTGTTCATGCGCGGGCGAGAGATGGAAGTGGTGGCGGCTGAACCGGAGTGCCGTTGTTGTTCTGCTTGAGGACGTCCACGAAGATCTCCTCGAGGCGGCGTTCCTGACGATGGAAGTCCACGACGAGGATTCCATCCATGATCATTCTGCGGAGTTGCTCGGCGAGTTGTTCACGTTCGCTCGACTGAAACTCCGCACGCACATTGCCGCGTCCCGCGGCGACCATCTGCCAGCCGGGATGCATCGAGAGCCAATCGACAAGCGGCTGCTCGGAGCCGTGCACCTGGATGTCCAGAAGACAGCTCGTCGGCCCCTCGCGATGCTGCAGTGAGGCTGCGGAGCCGTGATGAACGATGCGGCCCTGATCAATGAAAAGCAGCGAGTCGCACATCTCACCAAGTTCGGAGAGAATGTGCGAGGAGATGAAGATCGTGGTGCCGCGTTTCCGCAGGAGGTTGACCAGATTCTTGAACTCGATACGCGCCTTCGGGTCGAGACCCGCAGCCGGTTCATCCAGGATGAGAACCGAGGGTTCCTGCAGCAGCGCGCGGCCAAAGCAGAGGCGCTGCGCCATACCTTTGGAGAGACCATTCATCGGCCGGTCCGCCATTGGACCGAGGTCCGCAAACTCCATCACCTCCTCGAGCCGACGCTCACGTTCCGCACCACGGAAACCGCAGGCGCGGGCGTAAAAGTCGAGGTAATCGAAAACCGTCACATGCGCATAGGTGCCATAGCTGTCCGGCATCCAGCCGATAAGCTTTCGCACTTCCGCCGGATGCTCCAGCACGTTCCATCCACCGACCTCGATGCTGCCGGAGTCCGGCATCTCCAGGGTCGCCATCATTCGCATGGTCGTCGTCTTCCCGGCGCCGTTTGCCCCAATGAAGCCGACCACCTGTCCCGGCGTAAGCTCGAAGCTGACGCCTCGCACCGCCTGAACCCCGTCGAAGGACTTCGTGATGTTGTTTACTCGGATGATAGGTTCAGCGCTCATTTGCTCTCAGCTCCTGTGCAGGTTCCGAAGCAGACCACCGTCTGCTTTTGCCATTTCACCGAAGGAAGAGTCTCCACCAGGATATCCGGCATCGTGTCGGTCACGGCGTAGAAATGCCCCGACCGATGCGCGGCCTCCCTCATTGTGGCCTCGAAATTCGGACTCAACTCCTTCGCGACACGCCTCAACCAGTCGTCAAACGCGTCACGGGTGGAGCTCTCCAGCTTCGCCGGGCGCCCCGTGTCGAGCCGTTCCGCGCGCCAGTAACCGCCCGCCGCATCGATGTAGTGGACATCGCTCAGCACCGTCGCTGCACTCGAAAGAAGGACAGGCGGCGCACCGGCCGTTCCTCCCGATTGAAGGATCACCTCTGCGCGGGAAGGAACATGGGTCCGCAGGATATGAGTCTGCACCGATCTCGACCGGAACCAGTCACCCGATACCATATCTCCATCCCGGGCGAACGAGAGCCCCTTGTCGCTCTCCTTCTCCTGCGGTGCGAAGCTGATCTGGACGGTCTCCGGCAGCTTGAATGCCCGACCGAAGAGCAATCGTGAACGAACGACCTGCTCCTGGAGCAACGTCACCTCATTCTCCGCGGCAGGCATGTATAGCAAGGCATTGCGACCACCGAATGCGCCGAACCCATCGGAAATCCCGATTGCAGCAAAAAGCACTACACTCGCTGCCACCGAAAGAACCGGAATGGTGAAAAAAAGCCGCGAGCGCCTCTTTGGCGGGGCGAACCAGCGGAGGTTGATCGGGCCGATCACAATGGCGAATAAGGCGACGAAACCGATCAGCACGGGTACATTCAATTTCGGCCAGCCCACAAAATACGGCAACGCCCAGCGTTCACGGTATTCTTCCTGCCACGCCGGCACCGGAGCGGTGTCCAAGGTCAAAATCTCCTGGGCGGTCTCGGCTGGTGGAAGCTCGCCGCCTACAAGCTTAACCGCCTTGATCCAGCCCATCCCGAGTGGGCGCTGTTTGCCCACTTCGAGATCCGCCGGGAGAAGCGGCAGGCTCGCGATCTTGTCCTCTGTCGAGGCGACGAACAGGTGACCACCGGCAGCGATCCACTGGCGAATGGCCCTGCGGTGATTCGACGAAAGATTCTCCCAATCAACCCGGCTCAGCCAGAGCCCACTTGCCCCCGCGAATGCTCGCCAATCCGCAGGCATCTCCTTCAGTGTGATCTGCGCGCCGTTCAAATCGCGGCTGCCGTACCGGGAACCTCCTCGCGAACCGCTGCCGAAGCGTAGCGAGGTGATATGAGCGAGGTTTGTCGCCGTGGTTGTGGTGCTCACGGTCTTCACTTCCGCATCGATCTTCGACCAGGCGCTCGATGCCAGAGAGTTGCTCATCATCACAAACGCAGTGCTCTGCCATCCGCCGGAGTAGTGCGTCGGAATGTAGAAATCACCACTGCCTTTCACCCCGTAGCCGTTAATCCTGCCCCGAATCATACCGTACGCCCGGTTGCGTGTATCCAAGGCCGGACGCGGCACCAGGATATCCCACTCTCGTACTTCACGTGCTCCGGCTGAGAGTGTCGTACTGTAACTCATTCCATGTTGCCCCGTGGGCCCGGCCCCACCCGCGACGAACTTCAACTCCCAGGTGTGCGCTTCACTGGTGGTATTCGAAATCCGCATGCGCACCGGCCAATAACCCGAACTCGGGATTTCGGACATTGGGAGAGTGCATTCGACGGAAATGCCCGCCCCATCGTCGATCGCATTGTCCATGCCAACCTGCGTCGCTGCCACCGTATCGTGATGGAACCCGCAGATTCCTAAAATCAACGCCAGTGCGAGTCGCACCAGCGTACACGTATGTTTTTCCACAGCTTTAGATTTTGGCAGCCAAGAGCGTTGATGGCAGTTCCGCACTGCCAGGCTTCACCTCCTGCAGGATGGCGGAAACGACATCCGAGGCAGTCTGACCGGCAACCCGCGCACGGTAATCGAGCACAATCCGGTGCTGGAGCACGAGCGGCGCGAGCGCCTGGACGTCTTCGAAACTGGCATTCAACCGCTGCTGTAAGAGCGCACGTGCACGGGCCGCGGCGGCGAGTGCCAGGGCCGCACGGGGGCTGGCTCCGAACTTCACCCCCTGGGCAGCAGTCGAGTTGCCCGGGTGAGTCGCGTGCACGAGACGCGCGATGAAGTTTGCCACCACGTCTGGCAGATAGATCCGGCGCACGAGTGAGGTGCACTCGCGGAATTCATCGGGTGTCAGCGCCTGATTCACCTCCGGCTCCACGCCGATCTCACGATGCTGAACAATTCGCGCCAGCACATCCACCGGGCTGCGCGAGATCTCGACCTTGAAGAGGAAACGATCGAGCTGCGCTTCCGGCAACGGATATGTCCCCTCCATCTCGATCGGGTTCTGCGTGGCGAGGACAAAGAACGGATCGGGCAGTTCGCGAGTGTCGCCCATCACGGTGACCTGCCGCTCCTGCATCGCCTCCAGTAGCGCGCTCTGTGTCTTGGGCGAGGCGCGGTTAATTTCATCCGCGAGAACCAGGTTTGCGAAGATCGGTCCGGGCTGGAAAACAAAGCGGCGCTGGCCGTCCTGCTCGCTGAGGATCGGGTTGCCGGTGATGTCACCCGGCAGCAGATCCGGGGTGAACTGCACACGGCGGAAAGTCAGGCCGACTGCCTTGGCGATTGCCTTCACCAGCTCTGTCTTGCCAAGGCCGGGTAAGCCTTCCAGGAGCAGATGGCCGCGGGCCAACATTCCAACGAGAACACTGTCGATCAGTAGTTCCTGACCAAAGAGCACGTTCTGGAGTGTACCTTGCAGGTTCCGGAGTTTGGGTGCGACCGCTGCAATATCGGTCTCGGTAGCGAAACGCTGGCTCATGATATGGAAGTGGGGGGAGGAAGGGTTGAAAACTTACTTATAGAACTGCCTGAGACGCTGACGTTCCTCCGGCCGGAGGCTCTGCTGGATCCACACCGCATCCGGCCCCGCACCCTCCGTGGCAGCCTTTCCGCCCTGGGCGGCGCGATGCGCGGCGTTCTTATCGACTTCATGTTGGCCATCGGAAAGCCCCGCCAGATCACCCAGCCCCGCCCGGCTGAAATCCTCGTTCTCCAGCGTCTCGGTTTTCTGTGTGTTCAAATTTGTCGGCTCCGGATTCAGCGTCAGCGGCGCGTGGCCGGGTCCGCGCTGCACTCCACCACTGCCAAATTCGCCCTCTTCACCTTCGCCCTCTCCCGGCCCCTCGCCTTCTCCCATCCCATTCTGTCCCAATTTCTGTCCCGGAGCGCGCGCCTGTCCGAGTTGCTGCTGGAGCTTTTGGAGTTGCTCCGGGGTGAGGCTGCGGAGTTTTGAGAGATCCAGCTCTCGGAGCTGCTTTGCAAGACCACGATTGAGAGTGGGTGCGTTGCCGCTCAGTGCCCCAAGCGCAGCGCCGAGTCCTTCATTCCAACGCTTAGCCGTAGCGTCCGACATCTCCTCGGCATTGCCCAGGAGCGACTGCAGGGTGCGGGCCGCGAGGACAAGGGTGGCGCTGCCAGGCAGGAGGCGAGCGATGACAAGCGCCAGCCGGCCGGCTCTGGCGAGCGCAACCAGCCGAAGGCGAAGGATCAGG
>CBINJX010000115.1:0-9387 GCA_966251085.1 uncultured Verrucomicrobiales bacterium | reverse complement strand
CATGGCTCCGGATTCGTTGGAGGCGGTAATGAAAATGATAGGCGTGGTTCTCGACCGCGCGCGGTCACGGATCAGTTGAGCCGTGGCAAAGCCATCGATGCCGGGCATCATCACATCCATGAGAATGAGGGCAAACTCTTCGCCCTTCAGCAGCAGCCGCAAAGCTTCTGTGCCCGAACGTGCCACGACGATCGCGCATTCGAGATCGTTCAGGATCGCCTGAAATGCGACCAGGTTCGCCTCTTTGTCATCCACCAAGAGGAGCTTAACCTGAGAAGAACCTTTTGGGTGTGCAGTCATGGTGAATCGCAGGCGTTTGCTGCTGGCTCCCACCTGCCGCCAAAGAAAACCTCCAACCCGTCCGGGAGTGTGTCAACCAGCAGCGTGAACTGCGCGCTAGGGACGCGGCGTCCAGGTCAGATGACACCGATCTCCTGGAACGAATTTTCAAGTCCTCTCAACAAAGGATCTCGGCAGAAGTCTTCCATAACTACTGAATCGATTGGTGCTGCCTGGTTGTTGGCATGCAACCCGCAATGAGATGTCAGGGAATATGGAGGGATGCGGCGCACAAGAACGTGTGGATGATCGCCTCCGCTGCAAACCTCGCGCATTCAGATCGATCAGATCCGGATCGGATATCCGGACAACATTTCCCCTGCCGACTTCCCTTGCTCTACTATCCGCACCCGGTCGCAAAGAGAAAGGCGGCACGTCCCTTTCGGGACAGTGCCGCCTCTGGATTATTCGGACTTATCGATTACTTCCGCCGACGGCGCATGCCGAGGAGCAGACCCATGCCGCCTGCGAGCGAAGCAAAGGTAGCGGGCTCCGGCACGACATTGAGGACAATGTCGTTTCCTACCACCTGAAGCGTGCTGCCGGCATACGCTTCCAGGCCGGTTCCAATGGTCAGACCTTCGGAAATGAATCCGGAGCCATCAGTGATCAAGCCGGCGTAAGCATCCGCGATATCTGCACTGAAAAGTGTGTAGCTGCCCTGCGCCAGCACTCCACTGGAGAGATCGCTGAAGTTGATGGTGTTCCCTCCGAAGAAGATGTCACTGGAGGCGCCATTCAGCAGCGAGATCTTATCGCTCTGCAGGCCGGTTCCCAACTCGAACGTGAACTTTGCGCCTTCATTCAGGAAGAGCGCACCGAAGGCGCTCGTATTGGCGCTGTTGATCGTGAGCGTGCCGATGCCACCGACGCCGGGCGCGATGACACCATCGGCCAGGACGCTGATTGAGCCAGATCCACCGGGAGCAATGGTTCCGTTGCCGCCGAGTACAGCGCCGGTGGATACAGTGACACCTGTGGTGCCGTTGAGACCTGCGCTCACGAGCAACGTGCCGGCGTTCACGTTCGTGCTGCCAGTGTAGCTGGTATCTGCATTGATCTGCATTGTGCCGAGGCCTTCCTTCACGAGCGCACCGTTGTTGGAATCGCTGTTCTCAAGTTCAGCGGCGACTGAAAAATCCACTGCCGGGCTGTTCGTCACATCGTTGATCGTAAACGTGCGGGAGCCGGACAGGGCAATGCCCGACTGTGATGCGTCCGCCCCGCCGCTCACAATCACACTCGAAGGTGCCGACCCGGAGACGGTGAGCCCGCCAGTACCGAGTTGGAAACTCTCGTTATTGTACGCGGCTCCACTGCCGGAGTATTTGAGATCAATGGTGGCGCCATTCAGCGTCACGGTACGGAAGTGCGCATGGTTGCCTGTTGAAGCGGCGCTGGCTCCACTGACCACACGGAGCATGCCGCCCTCGTTCACTACGACATCAACGGCATTTACATTGCTTGGGAGCGCATTGGTCCCACGCACTTCCAGAGTGCCTCCGTTATTGACGGTTACCTGTGCGTTGGCCTGCAGGCGGGTGGCGCCGTTACTGCCGTCCACGGCCAGGGTGCCACCGTTGATCACCGCGCCACCGGCAAATGTGTTCTGCGTATTGAGCAGCAGGGTGCCGGTACCGGCTTTGGTCAAGATACCCGGGCTCGTGATCGTGCCTGTATTGAAGGTGTAGTCATTGGCGGAATCCACCGTCACACTTGCGGGAGTCAGTCCTGCTGCGAGCGTGAGCGTGCCCGCGCCTGCGTCACCGAAGACGACAGCATCACCCTGGAAATACTTTTCGGCCACGGCGGAGTTATCCACCCAGTTTGTGGTGGTGCCGATGTCCCAGTTGGAGCCGTTTGCACCGGTCCATGTGATCGATTTGCTGCCGACGTCCACGGTCACCTTCCCATCCGCTACGGCAAAGACGCCCTGACGGAAGTTTGTCGGGTTGGCCAGGGTGAAGTTTGCCGCAGTGGCCGTTGTGCTGCCGTAGGTGAGCAGCGTGTACGGCTGCCCCATGGTCATGAACGCACCGGTGGTGAGTGTCACTGCCACGGGAGCGCCGACCACCGTGAGAGCCCCGTCCACGTCCAGCGCGCCGGATGTGGTCGCATCCGCCGCCAGCCTGGCGCTTCCTGCGGAGGAGCCAAAGGTGAGCGAACCGCCGATCGTGCCATGGCCGCCAATGGTGCCAGTTGCGTCGCCTACGGTGACTGCCGTGTTGCCGAGGCTGCCGCTTAGGATCACCGTCGTGTTATTGATCGCCGTCGTGCCGGTGTAATTGCTCGCGCCAGAGAGGGTGATGGTGCCGGACGTCGGACTGCCGCCGAGTTCCAGATTGAAGCCCTGACCGCCGTCGCCGATCGCGCCCGCGATTGTTCCGGTACTGTTATGTGCACTGATCTTGGCGTTGCCTGCGAGGGTGACGTTACCACTGATGGTGCCGCCACCGAGACGGATCGCACCGAAGCGGCCGCCGGTTTCGAGCCAACCTTCACCGGAGATGGTGAAATTATTGGAGAAGGTTCCGCCAGTGAGCCAGAACTGGCCGCTGCTCGTTTCCTTGCCCACGGCAATCAGCTCTGCCGTACCGAAGCGATTACCGGAGGAGTTGTTGGCGTTCACACGACCGTCGAGCGCAGTGATGGTGCCGGAGAAGCCTGTGTTATCGCCCGTCAGCGCATATTCGGTGGTGATGGAACCTGTGACGCCATCAAAGACGATCGCGCCTGAACCGCTGAAGCTGTTGGGGACGTTCCCGTAGTTGTTGTTGCGGTCGAACTTCACCGTGGCTCCGGTCTCGATGTGGATCGCACCGCTTCCCGCTGTGCCGGTGTTTCCCTTGGCGCCGATCTGCAGGGTGCCGGCAGAGACGGTGATGACACCCGTGTAGTTGCTATTATTCGCGGTCAGGATCGCCGTGCCATCTGTGGTCTTCGTCAGGGCTCCCACGCCCGCGATCGCGGCCGAGACTGTACCGGCCCGCATATCAAAGGCGCTGGCATTCACCGTGCCAGAAGAGAGTGTGCCTCCGGCCATGAGGAGAGGCGAACCGGTGAGGATCGTCTTATTGCCGAGGTTCAGGGTGCCTTCATTCACCCGGATATCGCCGGTCAGTCCATAGGTCATCGCGCTGCCCAATGTCAGCGTGGAGGAGCCGGACTTGACCAGCGACCCCGAACCGATGAGCGAACCGGAGCCGTCAAAGGTGTAGTTGCCCATGGAGTTGTTGACCGTGATTTGCGAAGGCGCGAGCGTTCCGTTCAGCGTGATCGTCTGGTCGCCGGTGACGATGCTGTTGTCGAAAGTCACTGCGTCAGCCGAGAGGAAGACATCGTTTGTCCCGCCGTTGCTGAAGTTTGCGGACGTGTTCAGATCCCAAGTGTTATTCGCTGCTGCGTTGTTCCAGATGAGATCCGCGGCGCCATTGGTGATTGTAACCTGTAGGGCATTGCCTGCGCCGTTAACGGCTGCCGTGCCGGTCACGCGCGTCGGACCAAAGGCGTTGAAGACCGGTGTGATCGTGCTCGAGCCTACAATGCCCGAGGTGGTCAGCAGGTCAAAGGTTTGCCCTGCCTCGGGGCGAGTGACGAAGCTCGGCGCCACCGAGATCGCGCCACTGTCGGGCAGCCAGAGCATGTTTGCGTTGGTCGTTGCGCCAGCTCTTGCCACAAACCCGAGTGTCGCACCATTGGCGGTGACGATTTCCGGAATGAACTTCCCGGTGGAATCCACACGGAATGTGCCACCGTTGTTGACGGTGATTGACGAGTTCAACTGCCCGGCAGCGCCCAGCGCGAGAATGCCGCCGTTGATGACCGTCGCACCGCTGTAGGATGAGGTCCCATTGAGTAGCAGCGTGCCCGCTCCTTCCTTCCGGATGCCATGCGAGCCATTGTTTTCAGACATGGCCGCATTGATCACGAGATCGTTCACCGCGGCGCCGTCCGCAATGGTGAAGACCACCTGTCCGTTGGCGTTGCCTTCGCGCAGGATGACTCTGCCATCGATCACCGCACTGTTTGCTGCCTCCAGGGTATTTACCGTCGTGTTTCCACCGAATGCGAATTGTCCCGTGCCGGACGTCGAGCGCATCGTGCCGCCGGTGAGATTGTAAGTGACACCCCAGCCGTTATCGCCATTTGACTCATGCAGCAGCGTGCCGCCGTTGATGTTGACTGTGTTCACCTTCGAGCCGCCGTTGTAGCCGAATGCGTTGATATTGCTCAGACGCAAGGTGGCGCCGCTGTTGATTGTCACATCTCCGCGGAGGATTCCCACGCCGCCAGCATTCACGGTCACGTCATTGCCGAGCTGTAGAATGCCCGAGCTGACCGTAGTGCCACCTGTATAGGTATTCTTGGCGGTCATGATCACAGCCGGGCCCGAGTGATTGCTTGGGGCTCGCTGCACGGTCACCGGTCCGCTGCCGGAGATCACGTTGTTGAAAGTGAGTGTCTTGCCGTCCCACTTCGAACTGAAAGTCGCCCCATTTGCGCCTACCTCGACTGTGCCTGACATCACATTAATACCATCTTCCCCGAGAACCGTGCCGCCGTCGATGATGAGATTGTTGGCAAAGGTCGAAGTTGTACTGTTCTGGATCCAAAGCCGGAGGGTGCCGCCGCTGTTGATCGTCACTGGGCCGGAACCCAACGCATTGACGTTGGAGGTCGCTGCTCCGGTTCCACCCGAGCCGATGGAGAGAATTCCACCGTTGATTGTCGTGCTCGTGAAAGTATTCGCACCCGTATAAGGGTTTGCCCCAGTACCGAGGGTCAGCGTGCCTGTTCCATCCTTCACCAGGGCGCCGCCAATAATGCCCGAACCCACCAAGGTCCAGTTGCCAGCGCCGCTGACGGTGGTCGTGGTGGGGGCCAGCGTCCCGCTCACCGTGATGGTCTCGCCCGTGGCGGCGTTGAAGAGCGCATCATTGCCATCGGCCCAAGGCGAAAGCACCGCCTCCGATCCTAGAAACCAATTCGTCTCACCCGTGCCAGTGCTCCAGATATCTGTGGTGCCGCCTGTCTGCCATGTATAGACCTCCGCGGAGACAAGAGGGGCGGCAAGCAAGGTGGCGACGGAAGAGGCGAGAACGAATCGGAGGGATTTCATGGTGGTGGTTCTGGGTGTGCTCTAATCGAACCGACGGCTTTCTGCGCGTACGGCATCGTATGCGATAATAGTATAACCTCGGGGCGCAACCGGAAAAAGTCACGTTAACGTGACTTTGCTGCGATTCTGAGACGGTGTCGGGCCCGGCAACTCCTGAAAGTAAATGGTTGAGAGCAGCCGACGAGCGGTGCGTGTGAAGGTGTGAAGAAAGTTATCAGTGAGTCAGTAATCAGTAATCAGTGGGGCTTTCTCAATGAGGGATGCCCACTCGGCACTTGGCACTTTCAGAGAAGCAGCGCGACGCGCTGGTCGCGCGAGGACCTGGGGCGCAGCCCCAATGCCAGTTAGTTAATGGATCAAAGGGCGTGGACTGGACTCAGGGAGTGCCAGATTCGAATCTCGCGCAAAGATTCCCGCTGATCCCGTAGTCCACCGATGAAGATCTTTGCCGTCCATAGCCCGCGCTTTGCCCGGCTTCGCGATGAATGGTTTCTCGCGACGCTGCCCTCGGACATGCAGCCGATCCTGGTCGAGAGCCCGTTTGATTCGGAGCCGGGAGACGGAGGGTGGGGGACGGCACAGTGGCGGGCGGCTCTCGATTTCAAACTGCAGCTCGTCTGTGACACGATCCGCGATCACCCCGGCGAGGTGATCTGTTTCAGCGATGTGGACGTGCAGTTCTTCGGCTCCTTCCGGGAGGTGATCCTGAAAACCATCGAAGATCACGACGTAGCCGCGATGCGTGAATCCGTTGCAGGTGGATTGAATGGTGGCTTCTATGCCATCCGCTGCGCCCCGCATGTAGAGGCGTTATGGGAGGAAGCGCTGCATGCGGACAAGACAGAGGCGATTCTTCACGATCAGGATGCGCTGAATGCTTTGATCGAGGAGAATGCGCATGGCGTTCGCGTCGCCCTGTTGCCGGACACGTTCTGGGCCTCCCATCGGCACCTGAGGTTATCCGAACCTGAACCGTCAGCGATCCTGGTGTACCACGTGACCAGCGCGCCGGATAAGATCGCGGAGATGCGGCGTGTGCATGGGAGGCGTGTCCCGTAGTATCAGCCATCCGAGCTGCGGGACATCTCGCTGGTTTAGATCGCGTCGGATTTTAACTCCTGCTGCGAGGCATCAAGCGCCTCCACATCCGCGCCAAGAATGTCCCAGTGCTCGATGTGTTTATAGATGATTACCTTGTCTTCGAGCAGGTCACCGTGTGTTCGGCAGAAGAGTTCGAGCTGATCTTTCTGGGCGATGATTTCCACGCACATGGTCAACTCAGGATTGCCCATCTCCGGGTCGTGCGCGCGGACTTTGCCATGATTGCTGTACCCATAGTGCGTATGGTGCGCGATGGCATTCATGAGGCCGTCACTTTTTGCAGCATCGACAAGCTCCCGGTAGAGCGGACGCGCTGAGAGAAACCCTCGCAAGCCAGGCTGTTTCCGTCGGTCGGACGGCTTCAGGTAGATGCGGATCATGCCGATTTCGCGCGGAGTGATTTCGTGTTTCTGAGGTGCCGCGATTGTGACGGGTGTTTCGGTTTTGGAGGGGCTGGTTCCGGTTGGTTTCAGGAGCGAAGCCGAGAGCTCGGCAACGGTTGATGCGTGCATCTCCCGCACTTGACGGAGCGAAACTTCGGGAGGCAGCAGCGATAGACTGGTCTTGGGTATCCACACCCGCTGCGAGAGATAGATGCCGGAGTGCCCGCTGAAGAGATAAGCGAGGAAGCAGGCCGCCGCGATATAGACGATATGAGTGGCGCCGAATAGCTCCACCCCCATCAGGGTGCAGGCAAGTGGCGTGTTTGTCGCTCCGGCAAAGATCGCGACGAAGCCGAGTCCGGCGAACAGATCGGGTGGCGCACCGAGGATCCCGGCGAGGGCGTTGCCGAGCGCCGCGCCGATAAAGAAGAGTGGCGTCACTTCGCCTCCCTTGAAGCCGCTGCTCAAAGTCACTGCAGTGAAGACGATCTTCCAGAACCAGCTCCAGTAGTGAATCTCCGTCGATTGGAAGAACGAGACAATGGTCACCGCCTTTGGATCCGGGGATGATACGCCGAGGCCGAGGTAATCACTTGTGCCGACAAGAAAGAATAATCCGATGACCAGCACTCCACCCACCGCGGGCCGCAACGGCCCGTAGGGAATGAGGCGTTTGAACATCGCGCTCAGCCAATGTGACAACTCCGCAAATACGGTGCTGGCGAACCCAAAGGCCGCGGCAGCGACCGCTACTTTCGCGAGCAACCACAGGTCGAGATGAAAGAATGAAGCGGGTGAAAGCTCCGTAGCGAGATAACCGATGTGGTAATGCGTGTGGCCCACTCCCCAGGCATGGCAGATCCAGTCGCCCGCCACTGCGGCGATGAAGCACGGGAGAAGCGCCGCATATTCGATCCGCCCGATCATCAGCACCTCCAGCGCAAAGACCGCACCGGCTAGCGGCGTGCCGAAGACCGCGCCAAAGCCCGCTGCGATTCCTGCCATCAGGACGATCCGCACTTTATCCGCATCGAGTCGGAAAAGCCGGCAAAACGCACTCGCGATGCTTCCGCCCATCTGTACCGCCGTACCTTCCCTTCCTGCCGAACCGCCGAAGAGATGCGTCACCAGTGTGCCCAAAAGGATCAGCGGGGCCATCCGCCGCGGCACACCGCCTCCGGGCTGATGGATCTGATCCATAATCAGATTGTTTCCGGCTTCCGCCGAGCGTCCGTAGTAGTGATAGAGCAACCCCACGCCGACGCCTGCCAGAGGGAGAAAATAGAGCAACCACGGATGCTCGAAGCGGATGCGCGTCACACGGTCGAGGCTCCACAGGAAAAAAGCGCACGCAGAACCAACCGCTACTGCCATCGGTATGATGACTGCGAGCCACCTGAGCGAAATGGTTATGTGTTCGATCCCACTTTGAATTCTCTGACGAAGCGAGATCATACGAGAGACAGGGAGAGGTCGATGAATGCGTTCAGTGCGCGATTCCGCGATGCGCGATTGAGAGAGCGGTGTTGCGACGTGGGCATAATTCTACTTTTGAAAAGTAGGAATCATCAGCCCGGTTTAACACCGTGCGGTTCCCCGGACATCCGGGCGGCAGAAATCCATTGCCGTTTTCGAGGTGGTAAGGAAATGGCGGCTTGGAGGGAAGTCAAGCGTGCCGTGCTCCGGCCAACCGATAGATCACGAGATTCGTAGAAGGTGACTGAGTCCATGGTCAGCTTCAGTCGCTCGCATCTGGTATTGATGGGTCTTTCGCGACCACCAGTGGTTCACAGCGACCAAACCGTAGTATCCCGCCGACAAGCAGTCACACGGCCGCGACAAAGGGTCGTCGGAGGACGATGAACTGTGGAATTCCGGCAGCTACCGGTGGTTTCCGCCAAACGAGTGGTGGTCGGCTATCTACTAGCAGTCATCGGCTCCGCACAACCAGTGGTCGGCCGCGGGCAACTGGTTGCACATCGCATCCAACCAGTTGCCCCAACTGGGCAACCAGTTGCGGCGAATGGGCAACCCGTTGCCGCCGCCCACCAACCAGTTGCCTCGGCTCTGCAACGGGTTGCCGGTGCGGAACAACGGGTTGGTGAAAATGTACGACTAATTGTCGCGCGCGATCTACTGGTGGTTTTTGGGGCTCCAGAAGAGACCCAGGGGCATGCTCTCGCACCGGTGAAACGAGGGCACAAACCCGCGGAACGCCTCTTTCGGAACGCCCGCTGTCGGTTTTCTCCATGCTGCCACCGCGTAACTTCAGTGAAGTAAACTAAGCCCCCAACCACCGCCGGGTTGCGATATTTACTCGGCAAATACCGGCGCATGCCTGATGGGCGCGAGCCTTCCCTCCTTCTCATAGTCCTGCTAGAGTCCAGTTCCCCAGATGCGAGACTCCAACTCTCTCCCTCCTTTCCGTATGACGGCAATACGTGT
>CBINJX010000114.1:0-9411 GCA_966251085.1 uncultured Verrucomicrobiales bacterium | reverse complement strand
AGTCCTCTCGCGCTGCCTCTGACAACACTCATGTCATCTCCATATGCGCCCCGTGAAGCGGAGCTGGTTAACTAAATGGCGTTGGCTTCGCAACCCTGGGCTTTGTGACGTAATCCCTTCGGGATAGAAGGCCAGATCGGCGGATGTAAGAATGGCCAAAGTCGGGCTGATAGCTGGGAGGAATCCCACTCTATCATCGGCCGTGCATTCAGTGCTACGGATGGGCTCTCTTGCAGCTTCAGATCGCTGGGAGAGCGTGCCGATGAAAAACCGGCGTCAGGCATGGAGTCCTATGCCAGCTACAGCTCGGCATAGAGAACGCGCAAATTCTCAAGCGAAATACGCCTGCTCTCATTCGTGTAGCAGTGTTCGTGATCTATCCTCTTCCACCGCCTCCATTCTCGTTGTGGCTTCGGCCTTCTCCCCCCCGCCCCCTCCTTAACGCTCTAATCGATGTCTTTGTATTTACTTCGCAAATAAGTGAAACCTTTCTTGTCGAAGTGCTAAAAACCGGTAGTTTCTTCGTAAATGAACTCGGTCCCCCCAACCGTTTCGTCCTTTGTGCCGCCTGAGGCGCGCTGCACGTACGCTTTACGGAGCGGAGTCTGTGCGTTGTATGAGGCGGTAGGACAATGGACAAATCGGACATTTCTGGATGATGTCCCATGCGGGCTTTCTGCTCGCCACCGTACCAGTTTTCCAAATGCGCGATCACGCTGCCGCGGATTTTCCCTCGTGGAGGTCGTGACGGCTTTGGGGATTGTCGCTTTTGTGGTGATTTCACTGGTCGGTCTAATGTCCTCAGGATTGGAGAGCTTTAACTCAGCTCTCGATCACTCGGTCCGCTCACAGATCGCTCAGCGTCTCGTCACGGAGGTCCAACAAAGCGATCTGGAGGAACTGCTGCTCCATCCAGATACCCTCAGGTACTTCGATCAGGAGGGAACGGAGGCGGTGGATGTGACGCAATCGGTGTACACCGCCCGGCTCGAAGTCCGGACGGAGACCCAACTGCCGAAGAGTACCAGGTCCCTCAATCTTCTGACGGTCAGCGTCAAGATTGCCCAGGACCCTGGACGGCATCCGGATCCGTTTGGTCCGGATAGTCGGCTGAACATTACGGAACACACGGCGTTTATCGCCAGAGCTGAATAGCTGCCATGATCAGATCAAACCGTGGATTTACGCTCGTCGAGCTGATGGCGAGCACGGTGGTGCTCAGTTTGCTGATGCTCATCCTGATGAATGTCTCGTCGCAGACATCGAACACCTGGAAGTTTACTCGCGCAAAAGTTGAGCAGTTCCGCTCCGCGAGGAATGCGTTTGAGTCGATGACGCGGCAACTCAGCCAGGCGACGCTGAATACCTATTGGGATTATGAGATGAAAGGTTCCGCAACCTCGGGTATCCCGGAAAAGTACGTCCGCCAATCGGACCTGCGATTCATTACGGGATCGGCGCAGGAACTCTGCGGAGGAGATGCTCCCCGGCCCGGCCATGCCGTCTTCTTTCAAGCTCCGCTCGGGTTTTCGGATTCCTCACATTTCCAAGGACTGGAAAACCTGATCAACAGCTGGGGGTATTTTGTCGAGTTCAACAGCGATAAACAGTTCCGCCCTCCTTTTCTGGAGAATGTAAAGCCACCGATCACGGAGCGGTTCCGGTTTCGCCTCATGGAGGTGATGCAGCCTGCAAACAGGTTCACGCTCTATAGCAAGACTTCGAACCTAAGCTATGCCGGGCGCGATTGGATTCAGCCGATGCTGACTTCCACGGAGCCGCAGGTACATATCCTCGGCGAGAATATCATCTGCCTGGTACTGCTCCCGAAGCTTCCGCGCAGTGATGATGAAACCGGTACGAGACTGGCTCCCTCGTATGAATACGACTCCACCGTCACCTTGAGTGATCCGGAGATCAATCCAAAGAACCAGCTGCCGCCTCTCGTTCAGGTGACCCTGGTTGCTCTGGACGAGCCTTCAGCGGCCAGAATCGAGCAGGGACAGGTGATGCCGGAACTCGGATTGGATACACTATTTAAGACGAATGATCCCGGAAGCGCGACGCGGTTTGAACAGGACCTGACGATGCTGAAGGAGACACTTTCGGAGAAGCGCCTCAGCTTCCGTGTCTTCACTACGAACGTCAGTATCCGCGGCGCAAAGTGGAGCAGAGATTAGTCAGTATTTTTCCCCTCAGATATCATGATTCGCTCTCCTTTTTCCTCTCGGCAGGACCAGCGTTTTCCCATGTCGGCCTCCCGGAACGAGCACGGTGTCGCGCTCGTGCTGGTGTTGCTCTTTGTGGTGATTATTTCCGGAGTTGTGGTCGCCTTTTTCTCGAACGTCACGACCGAGTCGATGACGGCGAGGAGCTATGCATCGGGTGCATCCACGAAGTTGCTCGCCGATTCTGCCGTCCACTTGGTCGAGGCGCAGTTGCGTGATGCCACTCGTGCACGCAGCGACAGCGCCAATCCAGAGACAGTGCTCGCGTGGACATCCCAGCCCGGCCTCGTCAGGACGTTTGATTCGAGCGGCAAGGCTCGGGATGTGTACAAACTCTACTCTTCCGACGAGATGGTCGTTCCCGCGGAGAGCTACACACCCGACGAACCGTCTGAGTCAGAACCGGACCCGGATCTTTGGACAGATCTGAATGCGCCTGAGGCGGATGTAAACGGGCGGCTCGTCTACCCGATCGTCTATCCCCCTTTGGACAAGCAGCAGAACCCAGCCTCGAACCACGAGGTGGAGGGGTTCAGTGTTGATTCACCGCCGGGCTATGATTCCGGTAAGCCGGATTCGGCGTATAACAACCCGGTGCCGATGCGGGTGAAATGGATCTATGTGCTGCAGGATGGAACATTGAGCGCGCCCGAGAGAGCGGGCGATGAGGCAATCTCGATTCCCGGCGCTACTGTCCAGAATCCGGTGGTTGGACGCATCGCCTTTTGGGCCGATGACGAGTGCACGAAGGTAAACATCAATACGGCTTCGGAAGGCGTCTATTGGGACGTTCCGCGAGTGTATTCAATGGAGGATTTCGGTGTGCACAACGGCAGCTCGGCAACCACCCCCGGACTGGCGATCTGCCAGCCGGCGCAACGTGAATGGCAGCGGTACCCGGGGCATCCTGCAACCACTTCCCTGAGCCCGATCTTTGGAACTGTGCTGCCGCCGGTCCCGCCTGTGCTGACCATGGCAACCTCCTCCCGCCTGAGCCCCTACTATGATCTCGCGCCGCGTATTGTCTTTGGAGGCTCCCGCGGTGGAACCTTCATTGCCACTGCTCCCATTATCGCCGACCGTGACCGGTTATATGCGTCGATCGACGAGCTGATGTTCAGCACCAAAGTCTCCGGTGATTCGCGTGTGCCGAACACTGCAAATGGCAACGCCACAACACCGAACTTGATCACTCGCGAGGTACTGGAGCAGTCAAAGTTCTTTATCACTGCGAACAGCACGGCCCCGGAGACGACACTCTTCAATACGCCGCGAATCTCAGTGTGGCCGGTGCACCTATCCGAAGCCCGCCGCACCGGGTTCGATAAGCTCTCTGCATTCTGCTCCACGGTTGGTAGCCAGCCGTTCTACTTCACTCGCTTCAATCCCAGGAGCAGCACCCAGGATCTCAGTCCGCGCAATATGGCGCTGTACGAGTACCTGCAGTCGCTGACCTCGCGTAAGGTGCCGGGTTTTGGCGGTTCATTCCTCCAGAAATACGGAGCAGGCCCGAGCGGAATCAGTGACCGGGATCAGATCCTTACCTATATCTACGACTACATCCGCTGCACGAACCTCCAGGACCGAAGCAACGGAGCCATGTCGTACACACCCGTTTATTCCGGGTCCAGTGCGCTTCGGGCCGGTGAGGTATTGCCGATCCGCATTGGGGAAACCCAAGGGTTCGGGCGCTTCTACAGCATCTCGGAGGCAAATATTCTCTTCTACGGGACACGTGCCGCCGGTGGGAGGACGACATCAATGCGGGCGTTGTTTTTCCTCGAGTTTGCCTCCCCGATGCAGGGACTCGGGGCGATGCGCAGCGATTTGAAATACACGGTGCGTGGACTGGATAAGCTCCAGGTCAGGTTTGCTGACGGGAATTGGACCCCGCTGGGATTCCGGCCGACCGGAACCAACTTCATGGATCGCGCGGACCTCGATACTTATCATGGACGTTCGCTCGGTGGGACGGAGGGACCCGCTCAAGCCTTGCTGCAATCGGGTGGTGGCATCAAGAACCTGACTCCAGGCGCTGCCATGAGAAATCACTATCCCTTCGTGAGCCTCGATCTGCCGTTCGACTCCAAGGGAGCGCCGAACTTTAGCTTCCGCACTGTCGACGATGCCGAGATTATCGTCGATGTCCATGCTGCGGATAACAACGCGCACATTCAAACCATTCATTTGAAGTTCCCGGAAGGCGAGTTCCGCATCCCTCGTGTGGTTGGCGGTACGACTCACGATTACTTCAGCCAGCGTGGCCTGAGTAGTGGAGATCCGTTTGCCCTTGTAAAGGCTGAGGATACGGTGATCGGGCTTGAGCCTGCCGGCTTGCCGAACAGCGATGAAACCAGCGGCGATACGCGGATGGTGGAGGGGTTGAAAGAGGTGCCTGCCGATCGGTTCGCGCGGAGTTCAAATGGCGCATAGTCTACTCTCGGCAGTAGGCGTGGCTTTCAATGGAGGCAGGTACGGGAAGCTGACGACGGTCAGCAGCTACCAGCAGACGAACCAATACAACCTGAGGCAGCCCGATGTGCCGAGTAGAGCGGCTCAGCGTGTCACCCGTGCTGATGGGGGACCTGGTGATTGGGATACTGGTATCGGCGACCAAAAAGATGGCGCTTACATCAACAAGCCAGATGAAGGCGATAGCGCCTTTGACTCACAGCGCGGTTATCTCCCGTATCTCTTTGGTTTCGGTCAAGGTTTCACCTCTGCCAACAATACCTTCTTCTCACCGAATCGCATGATCCCGTCGCCGATGATGATCGGATCGATTCCGACCGGTGTGCAGAGCTTCAAACCTTGGCAGACGCTTTTGTTCCATGCGCGCCCGGAGGATCCAGCTCACCCCGGCAAGGTCTCGCCGCCAGACCACCTGATCGCCGACCTGTTCTGGATGCCGGTCGTTGAGCCGTACGCGATCAGTACGCCCTTCGCCACAGCGGGTAAGATCAATTTGAACTACAAGATCGAGCCATTCCGGTATATCCGTCGCGATACGGGTATCCGTGCGGTGATGAAATCGACGAAGTTCCTCGCGCTCGCCGCAAGCGATGCGACGATGTACAAGCCGATTGATCCGGGCAATGGCAGGCAGCGCATCCCGAATCGCCGTCAATCGATTGACCTCGACGCGACGCTGGAGGAGTTCGAGGCAAAGTTTGCCAACAACGATGTGTTCAGATCCGCGAGCCAGATCTGCGAAATCAACCTGATCCCACCGCGGGAAAGATCCGCGACCATGGCAAACTTCTGGAAGAAGTTTCCGCTTACCGGAGACAATGTCCGCGAGAAGCCGTACGTCGATTTGTATTCGCGTCTTACGACACGCTCAAACGCCTTTATGGTCCATATCCGGGTGCAATCCTTGCAGAAAGCGCGTGGTACACCTCCCGACCAGTGGGTAAAGGGACGTGATCAGGTACTCTCTGAGTACCGGGGCTCATCACTCATCGAGCGCTACATCGATCCAAACGATCCACGGCTTCCGGACTTCGCAAAGCTCGCAGTCACGAGCCCGGAAGCGCCCGAGCTGAACATCGATAAATACTATCGGATGCGCGTGGTGAGCACGAAACGCTTCTCACCGTAAGGTTGAAGCAGATCCCGATTGGGTAACCGTGTATAGAGGCGGCTCTGTCCCGAGCTTCAGGCGAGGGACGTGCCGCCTCTGATCTTGTAAAAGGCAGTTAATCGACCAGATCAACCAACGAGCGGGGCGTGTGAAGGCACGTAGAAAGTAATCAGTGAGTCAGTAATCAGTTCAGACTCCGCTACTCCCATCTTTCCAATCTGCCGGTGCGGCTCGGCAGATCGTGAGCTTTGAGCGGTCGGGGATGACCGCCCTCCGGTGCGACGCCGTCCCCAGCGTCCTGGACTTTCTCCACGCCTTCACGCGTGCCCCGCTCGGTGCCTGCTCTCAACAATTAACCCTCGCAAATAACCGTGAGTGTAATTTGGCTGACTTCCCGGGGCATGCCTCCGATAGCATTCGCGCCGTGGAGCCAAAGCCCGACGAAAAAACTCCCACTCACGCCACTGCCCTTGTCATTGCACTCGCGAGCGCCCTGATTACCGTTCTGCTGCTGCATCTGAACACCGCCTGGCCACGGGAGGCGGTATTCATGTCGGGAATCTTCGTGCTCGCAGCGGTGTTGTGGGTGACCGAAGCGCTGCCGTTATTCGCCACCGCGCTGCTTGTTATCGGCCTCGAAATCATCCTGTTGGCGAATCCCGGCGGATGGATGGGGCTGGGTTTTTCAGCAGGGAAATCACCTGCCTTTCAGCAGATTCTCAATGCGGCAGCCGACCCGGTGCTTCTTCTCTTCTTTGGAGGTTTTCTCCTTGCACAAGCGGCGACGAAGGAGGGCGTGGACAGGGCCGTATCCTCCGTTCTCCTGGCGCCATTTGAAAAGCGCGCTGCCCTGTTGCTGCTCGGGGTGCTTTGCGTGACGGCTCTCTTCTCCATGTGGATGAGCAACACCGCCACGACTGCGATGATGATCGCACTCGTATCCCCGATCGTCCTGCGGTTGCCGCCTCGTGAACCTTTTCGTCGCGCCTTGATCCTCGCCGTTCCTGTGGGGGCGAACCTTGGCGGATTCGGAACTCCGATTGCATCACCGCCAAATGCAGTAGCTCTCGGCTTTCTCCGCAAGGCAGGGCATTCAGTGGGATTTGTGGAGTGGATGATGATTGCGGTGCCGCTCATGGCCGCTCTGCTTTTGTTTGCCTGGGGAATGTTATGGTTTCTCTTCCGGCCGCAGCTCACGGAGTTGCCATTGGAGACAGCCCGGCAGCAGCTAAGCCGTCGTGCCTGGTATGTAGTCGGGGTCTTTGTGGCCACAGTGCTGCTCTGGCTTTCCGAATCCTTGCACGGCCTCCCGGCAGCGGTCGTCGCGCTTTTGCCCGCCGTTGCCCTTACCGCGCCCGGGATTTTGAACCGGGACGATCTGAACAGTCTTCCTTGGAATATTCTGATTCTGATCGCTGGCGGTATCGCACTGGGGGCCGGGATGCAATTGACGGGCCTCGACCGACTCCTCGTGCAACAGCTGCCATTGAGCGGAGAGTGGCTTGTGATTGCGCTGGTGGTGGGCACGATCGTGATCGGTACCTTCATGTCGAACACCGCCGCCGCGAACCTGCTCCTCCCAATCGGAATCTCCGCCGCAGGCGCCACCGGTGTCTCGCCCGTTGAGACCACGATCAGCATTGCCCTTGCAGCCTCCGCTTCCATGGCGCTCCCGATCAGCACTCCGCCAAATGCCATTGCCTATGCGTCCGGCGAGGTGAATACACGCGACATGGCGATGATCGGAATCGCGATCGGACTTGCCTCAGGGGGATTGATTCTCGTGTTCGGGAAAATCCTCCTCCGCCTCGCGACGGGAATGACTTCAGGGTAGCGATCGAAATGTCGCTAAACCGATGTTAGAGATTCCAATTTTCTTGAAACGGCAGTTGTTGAGAAAAAACGCAAAATATTCCAGCGCTTACCCCCAAACGGAAAATAGTAATCGAAGGAAGAGTGTGGAGCTACGATCCTCACGCTCAAATATCCCCGAAGAGGATCGCGTCAGCGGCGGGAGAGGAGTGTTGTTGCGTCTGGTTTCGGAGCCGGAGCCCGGGGTGATCCCGGTTTTTAAACGCGCAACAGGCGGGAGTTTGCCTTTGCTGCGCGGTAAAGGAGGGGAGACGTTGTTGTGTGGAAACTGCGATCAGGAACTCGCTGTCGCGGTAGACCGGGACGAGTTGCCCAGGCTGATCTTCCGGTGCCCGGGGTGCGGGTACTTCAACGACACTGAGTAGCGGAGTAGGACGTTGGGCGGCTCTGAGCGGGTATCGCTTTGGCAGGAAGTGCGCAATGCAGATGATGAGACCGAAGGCTCATGTCTGAGATCCACGCCCTTCCAAAAAAGAAGAACTTCGGAATACTAACGTGTTGGCCGGGCTACCCTTTTGTTCTGTGGAGGAGTGGTGAAAAGTAATATTAAAAAAGTTTAAACAAAACCCGTCCGCCCGGGTCTCTATAGGCGAATCACAGTTGCAACCCGCTCGAGGGCTTGCATTTCGCGCCGGTTGGTTCGGGGTGGGCCAACCGGCGCTCTCTTTTTCTCCAGATGCGGCCCCTCGCTGCTTCAATTCCTGCGAAAAGAAACTCACTTCTTCCGTTGCACGGAACTGTTTCTGCATCATGGAGTTCCTCAAGAGGAAACGATGATTCTGCAAACGATGCTCAATCGGCTCCATGCCAGTCTGGTGCATGGGCCATCCATGAACGCGCGTCCCCATGCCAGCCGGCAGCGCGTGGATCTGCTGACGCTGGAAGCGTTTCAGGGACGCGATATTCACACCGCACTGGCGGAACTGCTGCAGCACGGGAAAGTCGAGCTGCCAGCGAAAGTCCCGCGTTTTGAACCGCCGGAGTACCCGGAATCGGAATGGTCGGATGAACAGAAGAAAGCGCGCACGGCAGCCGAACGGCAGCGGCGTTTGCTGGAGAAGCTGCGCGGCATTGCAGTCGATGCTCAGGATTATTTTAATGATCACGGCGAATCCGCCCTGGCGCTTGGGTTTCCTCTGCTCTCTCTACCGCCCAACGAGACCGGCCGGGGCGGAGCAGCAAGTGGCCGAATCGTTGCGCCGATTGCCTTTATCCCGCTCGAAATGCAGGTGCGTCAGGGGAGTCGCAACGGAGTCACATTACGTTGCCTCGGCGAGGGAGCGGAGTTGCTCGTGCCGAATCCTGCATTGCTCGCATGGCTGGAGCAGCAGACAGGTGAGTCCGCCGAAAACCTTTTCCACGACGATGAAGGGAGCGATCCCTGGCGTGAACTCGAGACCATTCTCGAATACGTCACTCGTGCGACAAAGCTGGACCCTGCTCCGGAGTTTAGCGCTGAGACAGCGCTGATGGCGGTACCGGAAACAGCCGAGCTGCCTAAGGTTGCAGCGCTTCTTCCGAGTGCAGTGCTTGGCCTCTTCCCGCTCGTGAATCAGGCGGCTCTGAAGGACACGCGCTGGATGATTGAGAATGAGAAGGAACTGAGCGGTCCGGTGGTTTCCTTTCTCCGGAGCGAGGCACTGGCCGCGGAAACATCGACGTTGCCCGAAGCGGAGCAGTTCAGCGTAGAGGAGCAGGCGAAAGCGACGCGCGCTTTTGAAGAGGAAT
>CBINJX010000113.1:0-9415 GCA_966251085.1 uncultured Verrucomicrobiales bacterium | reverse complement strand
AAAGATAACCCGCCGCTCTGTCTCTATTCCTGCGCTGTGCACTACGATTGATCGGACGCGCATCACGATAGTTGCAGAATCTGTAAGAAGAGATGCGCCAGGTATCAGTATAAACAGCGGATCTCCTGTCAGAGATGCCTGATCCATGACTGGAGAGGCCGCGCCGATCGTGAGTCATCGCAGATCCATCAATGAAGACCGGCGCCCCGCAATCAGTGGAAAACGATACACCCTCGAAGAGTTCGGAAAGGAAATCGCGACGGGCATTCGATTCGATTCCGATCGACTGACGAGCGGGAGCGCGCCTTTTCGTAATTTGGCTTTCGGACTTCTTTCGACATACGACATTCGAACTTCGTCATTTCCCATTCCGCACCAGCGCTTGAACTGCCGCCACGATCCGCCGACCTTCCGGTGATTATGTATCTCATCGCACCGACCGAAAGTGAACTCGCCCAGGGACTGGAGGCGTGGAATTGGCTGGATCTCGGCGGCATGACTCCCGTGGCGGTTACCGCTTTCGGTGATGTGTTCTTTGTTGCGATTACCGGGATCTGGTTTCTCGACAGGATGGAGGGTGCGCTCACCCGGATCTGCGGCTCCCGCGAAGAACTCGCTACGATTCTCCAGTCGGATGAAGGAAAGAATCACTACCTGCTTGCCGGTTTCGTGCAGCGCGCAGAACGGGAGGGGATGGCCCTTGATCCGGGCGAGTGCTACGACTTTGCGGTAGCGCCAGTGCTTGGTGGAAAGATGGGTTTTGAGAACGTGCAAAAGCGCAATCTCGTGATGGCGCTAAGTGCTGCCGGGCATTTGCACGGGCAGATGCGGAGTGGAACCGCCGGGCAGACGCCGGGACAAAACTGAAATCCCGTAGAAAAACGATCGAAGCCGGGCCACAAAGAGGCACAAAAGGCACAAGGAAGAGAAGATCTGCGCTCCGGGAGGTTCCTTTTTGCGCGCTTTTGCGCCCAATTCTTGTCTTCCTTTAGCGGCCCTCAGCCAGCTTCACGAGTGTAAAGAGGGTCTGGTTTACGGGAGTAGGTACCCCGAGTTTCTCTCCTTGCCGTGCGATGAAGCCGTTCAGCGAGTCGATCTCGGTCGGTTTACCACGGAGCAGATCCTGCGCGGTGGAAGACAGCGCCCCTGAGATCTGTGTCGCGAGTTTCATCGTGGCCTCCATCGCCTCTTTTGTATCTTTCCTTCTTGGGAGAACAATCCGTCTGGCCCGGGCAATCGCCAGCACTTCTTCGATCGCCGCCTCAACCAAACTGCGGGCGTCGGCATGTTCGGCAATACGACCATACGTTGCACGACTCAAGGCGGACACGGCGTTCATGGCGCAGTTCGAGATGAATTTCGTCCACAGCTCACCTTCGATGTTTTCGGAAATGCGACATGACACACCCGCTCGGCTGAAGGTGTGCTCGAGAATCCTTGTTTGTTCCGTGTCAGGTCCGATCACGAGGTCTCCGCGTCCGGCGTGCCTGATGTATCCCGGTTCCGGCACGGATGCCGCGACGTAAACAACTGCCGGAATCGCGGTGACATTGGCCACCGACTGGATCTGCTCAATGTTATCCACCCCATTCTGGAGGCTCAGGACGATCGTCCGTGGACCGAGATAGGGAGCGAGTTCCCGGGCTGTGGCGGCAGTATCGGTGGTTTTGACACAAAAGAGTACGAGGTCCGCGCCATGTGCCGCGCTGAGTTCGGTAGAGGCCGCGACTCGCACGGTTTCTTTGAAGTGTAGCGTATCGAGGAAGAGCCCACTGGAGTTCAGTGCCTCAACAAATGGCGCACGTCCGATCATGACTACCGGAGCGCCTGCCCGGGCCAGCATTCCACCGAAATATCCGCCGACGGCCCCCGCACCGACGACCGCTACGCGCGGCCAGGTATCTGGTTGATTCATCTTGTGGATACCGTAGCGGCAGAAAAGTCAGTCGTCGCGAGAGCGTGCAAAACGCGGCGCAACGTCGCCGTGGATTCAGCGCCGAAGCTCTGTTCGAAACGGGATTGCATCTCGCCCCATAGGACGAGGGCTTCGCGGAGTTTCAAACGGCCCTTGGATGTGAGACGCACACGTTTGCTCCGGGCGTCATCCTTGTCGGTCTTGAGGATGATGAATCCCTGCTTTTCGAGGGGACGAAGATTTTGACCTAACGTGGAACGATCCATCACCATCATTTCCGCGAGTCGCTTCTGCGTAGGAGGGGAATCAGCGGCACGATCGATGGTGGCGAGACGCGAAAGCTGCGTTGTCTTCAGCCCAGTGGAGGCAATCGCCGTATCGTAAGCGTGTGAAACGTGACGGGATGCTTTTCTCAAAAGGGCGCAGTGACATGGACTCAGGACAACTTCCGAATCGTTTGAAACCATATATGGGGATATCCCCATGGTTGCATGGGAGTGTCAATGCAATCTACGTTCCGGCTCAACGCGCAATCCGTGTCCCCCCAGCGCGGGGTGTGGTTTATTTGAGTTCAGCCACTCGCCATTTTTCCCCTTCAACATGGTTCTGAGTGCAACTGGGCAACTGAATGGGAAATGCGGAGAGATACTCCGGGGCTGAATTGACCCCTCAGAACATTTACGTAATGCTCGATCTACTTTTAATCCTCCTCATACCTGATATCATCATACCATGAGTGCCGCCGAAATTCTGGACGAGCTTCCGAAGCTGCCCATCGAGGAGTTGCAGCGCATTCACGAACGCATTCTCGAATTGGAGGAAGCTCAGGAGGTAGAGGAAACGCCAGAGTTACTCGCTGCGGTTGATGAGGGACTGCGGTCGTTGGAAAGAGAGCCGACCTACACCCCCGAGGAGGTGAGGAGAAAAATTGCCCAATGGACTTCAAGGTCATCATAACGCAGGCAGCACTGGATGATCTCGAGGAGATCGTGGAATACATCAGCAGGGGTGATCCCCAAGCTGCGACGCGGGTGGCGCGAGACCTCGTGAAACGGGCCGAGTTGCTGGCGAGGATGCCTTTGCGGGGTAAAATCATCCGGGCTCGCAAGGGAGTGAGGTGGGTGGTGCGTTCCCCCCTTACCTCATTATCTATCTGATGAGAGAAGCCAAGGTGGTGCAGATGGCGAAAACCTCGGAAGAAAAGTTAGAATTCAAGAACTGACCCCTTTGGTGTGTGTTTTATTGGGGAGTCGAGCGATCAAAGTGGCCGATCCACAATTGGATCTACGATCATGTGGAGGTCCTGAATTGATCCACTGCAGCCGGAGAGTGGAACTTCGAACGCTCGCGGGTTCGGCGCACCATCTCGGATGAGGAGCGGCTTGGACGCCGGCCTCAGGGGGCGTAGCGAGCTACTTGAGCGCTAAACGGGGTGGGCGACGGGGACGAGTGCGTTCCGGCGGCTGAAATGCCTTCACATCGGGCATTGGAGTGAGCTCGGGGTGATTCAGCGTGCTGGTGGTTTTCTGAATGTGGAGGTTGTGCTTTATTATGGGGCAGCCGTTCGCCAATCTGCCGTTTCCCCCTAATGAACCGTTTCGTATTGTCTCTGTTTGTGCTGTGCTGTTTCACAGCCGGTACACCTTTCCCCGCTGCCGCTGAGCTGCCTCCTCCCGCCAACCATCAGGTCAGCTTCGCAAAGGACATCGCCCCGCTGTTCCAGAACAGCTGTGTGAAATGCCACGGCAAGGGGAAAGAGAAGGGTGGCTTCAGCCTGGAGACCCGGGAGGCGTTTTTGAAGGGCGGGGACTCCGGACCGGCTGCGGAAGCGGGAAAGAGTGCGGAGAGTTATATTGTGGAGTTGGTCGCGTCGGAGGACTCCAGCGAGGTGATGCCGAAGAAGGGAAGCAAGTGGAATCCGGAGCAGATCGGATTGCTCCGGGCGTGGATCGATCAAGGGATGCAGTGGGACGAAGGTGTGACGTTTGCAAAATCCGAGCCGCTGAACCTGCATCCGCGCTCGGTGGAATTGCCGCAGTCGATCGCGGAGGAGCATCCGGTAGATCGTTTGCTTGCGGTCTATTTCCAGCAGAAGGGCGTGCAGGTGCCGGAGGTGGTGCCAGATGCTCAATTTGCCCGCCGCGCTTACCTGGACATCATCGGTTTGCTGCCGACTCCAGAGCAGCTGGACTCTTTCCGCGCTGATTCCTCGCTGGATAAACGCCGGAAGCTCGTTCGCTCACTCCTCGCAAACTCACGCGGCTACGCGGACCACTGGCTGACATTCTGGAACGATCTGCTGCGGAACGACTACAAGGGTACAGGATTTATCGATGGCGGACGGCGTCAGATCTCGGGGTGGCTCTACAATGCTCTGCTGAATAACATTCCTTATGACCGGTTCGTTCGTGAACTCGTAAATCCCTCGGGAGAAACGGAAGGGTTCACCGCTGGAATCCTGTGGCGCGGGAATGTGAACGCGAGCATGACGCCGCCGATGCAGGCTGCGCAGAATATCTCCCAGGTTTTCTTTGGGGTAAACCTGAAGTGCGCTTCCTGCCATGATAGTTTCATTAACGACTGGTCGCTCGCGGATGCCTACGGCCTCGCTGCGGTCTATAGTGATGGACCGCTCGAACTCGTGGAGTGCGACAAGCCGACAGGCAAGCAGGCGGCGATGCGTTTTCTCTATCCGGAATTGGGCGACATTGATGCCGCCGCGCAAAAGAACGCGCGGTTGCGGCAGTTTGCGGAGCTGATGACCGGACCAAAGAACGGGCGTCTGCCGCGTACAATCGTGAACCGGCTGTGGGAACGTCTGCTCGGGCGCGGTCTGGTGGAGCCCGTGGATGATATGGAGCAGCCTGCATGGAACGTGGATCTGCTCGACTGGCTCGCGGAAGATCTTGTGGCGCACAATTACGACCTGAAGCGAACGATCGAGATGATTGTGACTTCCCGGGCGTATCAGTTGCCTGTGGCCGCGCCGCCGAAAGAAAAGGAGGAGTACGTCTTCCGCGGACCGCTTTCACGGCGGATGACCGCGGAACAGTTCAGCGACGCCGTGAGCAGTCTTCTGGGTGACTGGGCGGCGCTGCCGGATACGCTCGAGTTTGATCTCAGCGGTGGCGGGGCGTTTGGGGATTTTAAGATGCCGGAGTGGATCTGGACTACGGAACCGATCTCGCTTCCGGGCCAACGAAATGCAGCCCGTACAGCGAAGGCACGTGCGGAAGATGCGCAGAAAAAAGCGAGCCGGGCATTGGAACTTTTGGAACGTAGTGCTCCCGAAGCTGCAGAGGCGGCAAAACAGGCTGCAGCGGCCGCAGAGGAGAGCCTGCGTGCGGCGAAGGCGGTGGAGACAGCGGCACAGAGCAATACGCGCCATAGGGTAATCTTCCGCAAACGGGTGGAGTTGGCAGAGCAACCTTCCCGTGCGTATGCGACTCTGGCGGTCAGCCAGGGCTTCGATCTCCTCGTGAACGGCCAGACGGTGAGGCCGGTGCGGGTTGACAATCATCGCAATGGACGAATCCGCCTCTTCAATCTGCAGCCGTTTCTCAGAGCGGGAGAGAATGTCATCGCGGTGAGTGTGGACAGCCACACGGACAAGGGGATGAACGACACGGAGAGGAAGCAGTTTCCGAAGTCGCTCAACCATGTGAACACACGAAGCGGTCTGGCGTTCTACGCACGGTGTACGGTGGGAGAGGAGCAGAAGGAGATAATCTCAGATCAAACGTGGCATGTCCGGCGTGCACCTGGCGGGGATTGGGCCTCCGCGAAGTTTGCCGATAACGATTGGGGCACGGCCTCGCTGCTGCCTGACGGGGTTGCTCCGGTGGATGAAGGACCGGGTCTCCCGCCGGTGCGGCGCAAAGATTTCGCACAACAGCCAGTGGATCTCGGGCCACCGCTGCGTGCTGCTGTTTCTACCGCTGCGCAGACGGGCAACATGCGCGCGGCATTCCTGGGGGCGGACCCTCTGGCGCTTGCGCTCGACCGTCCCAATCGTGAACAGGTCACCACCACCCGGCTCAGCGCGCCGACTACCATGCAGGCGCTCGAGCTTACGAACGGCAGCACGCTGGATGAAAGACTTCGGACGGTGTCTGTGCGCCTCGCAGAAGAGGTCGCGAAGAATCCAGGCGGGTGGGCCGACCGCCTTTTCCGTCACGCCGTAGCGCGGCCTCCTACAAGTGCGGAGAATGCCCTGATGCAGGAGCTTTTTGCCGGATCAGTGCGGCCCGAGAGCGTGGCCGATGCTTTGTGGGCAGTGACGATGCTGCCGGAATTCCAACTCATCAACTGACTATGTCTCCCCTCAGTCGTCGCGATTTCCTCAAGTCTGCATCCGCCGCCACGCTGGCTACTTTGGCCACTGGCGCTCCGCGGATCTATGGTGCCGAGCCGCAGAAGATCACACCTCGCGCGGACACGGTAATCATCCTCTGGATGGCGGGTGGAATGGCGCATACGGAGACCTTTGATCCGAAGCGATATGCACCCTTCGAGAAAGGGATGGAACCGAACCGGGTGCTGAGCACGTTCCCGGCGATTGATACGGCCGTCGATCACATCAAGTTCTCAAAAGGGCTGGAGAAGATCGCATCCGTGATGGATCGCGGCACGTTGATCCGTACTGCAGTCGGAGCGGATCTCGGTTTCATCCTGCATTCGCGGCATCAGTATCACTGGCACACCGGCTACGTACCGCCGCAGAGCGTGCACGCGCCGCATATGGGGGCGTTTGTTGCTCGGACGCTCGGTCTCCGTGATCCTGCGATTCCTGCATTCATCAATATTGGGCAGCGGTTCGATATCGGCGAGGGGGAGGAGGTGAAGGCATTTACGACTGCCGGTTTCCTCGGCAGCGAATATGGACCTTTCAACATCCCGTTCCCCCAGGACGCCGCGACAGCGGTGCGTCCGCCGGCAGGAATGACGCCGGGGCGATTTGCCGATCGGAACAAGTTCTACAAGCGCCTGCTGGAGGCGAGTCCGATTGGACGCGATGGCAGTACGTATCAGCGTGAGTCGTTTATCCGCGCAATGGATAACGCACATCGTCTGCTCAGCTCACCGGCAGCAAAAGCTTTCGATCTCTCACTGGAGCCGCGTGAGTCGGTGGCGAAGTACGTACCGGAAGGTTTCGATCCGAGTCGTCTGAACTCCGTGAGGGAAACGCGCGATGGAAGCTACGAGAAGCAGACCATCGGCCGCTTTGGTTTAGGGTGTCTCCTTGCACGTCGTCTCACGGAAGCCGGAGCGCGTTTCATTGAGGTGACGACGGAATACATTCCTTTTCTCAACTGGGACACGCACGAGAACGGTCACACCAAGCTGGTGGACATGAAGGCGATGATCGATGCGCCAGTTGCGCAGCTCGTTCTCGATTTGGAGGAACGTGGATTGCTCGATCGCACGTTGATCGTCCTGGCGAGTGAGTTCAGCCGCGACATGCTGATTGAAGGCAAGGAGAATAGCCAGGTGCGTGAGCAGGCTACTGTGCCGGACCGGATCATGGATCTGAAGCACTACGGAATGCACCGTCATTTCACGGATGCTGGCTCAGTGCTGATGTTTGGCGGTGGAATGAAGAAGGGGCATCTCCACGGCGTCACGGCCGATGAGCGGCCGTGTAAAACTATCAAGGATCCGGTCGTTCTCGAGGACCTCCACGCCACGATCTATACCGCGATGGGAATCTCGCCGCAGCTCTCCGACGAGGTGGAGCAGCGGCCGTTTTACGTTACGCGGGATGGGGTGGGGAAACCGGTGGAGAGTTTGTTTGCGTAGGGAGACGCAGAATAGCGTCCGCCCTTGCCGTGTAGAGGCAGCACCTGCCTCGCGGAGCTCGGCAGAGAGCCGCCTCTACACTAGTGTCGTGCTCCTCAATCCGAGCCGAGCCTAACGCTGCACCGTCTTCTTCGCGGCCCGTTCCTTATACTTCGTATCGCGATCCTTGATCACACCCTGCCTGATCAACTCCTCAACCGGTACGGCACCCTTGTCATTTGTCCCCTTAATCCACTCTTCACAGGCTGCGCGGAGTTCCGCGAGTTTGTCGGCGTAGTGCGGATCGTCTGCCAGATTCTTCACTTCAAAGGGATCCGCTTCCGTATCGTAGAGTTCTTCCTGTGGTTTCGTCGGAGCAAAGAAGAGCTTCTGGACGTCGTTCAGTTTCCCCTCTGCATTCGCCCGACGCCATGCCTGCATGGTCTTGCCGATTTCCATGTAGTCGATCTCTTGGGCGTACGGCAGTTCCGGATGGAAGTTGCGGATGTAGCGGAAGCGTTTGTCCCGTACCGAGCGGATGCGATCGTAGGTCTCATCCATGTAGTCGCGGTGTGCATAAACGTACTTCCGCTCCGGTGCGGCTTTGTCGCCGAGGAATACATGGCCATCGAAATCCTTCGGTACAGTCACACCTGCAAGGGCCAGGACGCTGGCAGGAAGATCGACAAATTCTACGAGATCCTCGCGGATGGTACCGGGCTTGATCTTCCCGGGCCAGCGAACCATCAGCGGGACTCGGGTGCCGCTGTCGTACACCCAGCGCTTGTAACGGGCCATCCCGCGGCCGTGATCGCCGAAGAAGATAACGACAGTGTTGTCCGCGATACCATTCTCATCAATCCACTTCAGGACATCGCCCACGTTGTAGTCGATCCCGGTAACGAGATCGTAGTAGTTCGCAAGTTCACGACGCACATCCGGAGCATCCGGCCAGAATGGAGGGAGCTGCATCTTCGCCGGATCATGGCGCTGGTCATCGGTCAGGCGTTTCGTGTTCTGGGCGAACTTGTTTCCATCATTCCGGATCTGGCTCTCGTGTGATGCGTTGAGATTGATGTATCCAAAGAAAGGCTGCTTCGGTGCGGGCGCCTTGAGCCAGTTGCCACGGAGATCAGCGAAGTCATTTGGCTCCTTAAAGTTGAAATCCGTCTTCCCGGGCCATGCGACATAGTAACCACTATCGCGAAGAAGTTTTGTGAAAGTCACCGGCGGATTGATCAAGGTGGAGCGCATGTGGTGCGCGCCGGTCTTGATCGGGTACTGCCCTGTGATGAGCCCGTGGCGGCTTGGTGCGCAAACTGGGGCATGCGTGAAAGCCCGGGTGAACCGCGCGCCTTCGCGTGCGATGCGATCCATGTTGGGTGTGATCGCTTGCGAGTCGCCGTAGCAGCCGAGTTCGGGTCCGAGGTCTTCGCCGACGATCCAGATTATATTCGGCCGGTCGGCGGCCAAGCTCGTGCAAAGGAGAAGCACGAGCACGACTGGGAGGAGGAGGATTCGAATCATGAGAGAATCGGGGGTGAAACCGATTCAACCGCGAAACGTTGCGCGGGAATGTCAACTCTCGGGAGTCGCCAAATCTCTTCGTCGTGCGTGGAAGCGCGCCCGGAGCAGTTCCGCCGCAAGCAGGCAGGCTGTCGCCCAGATGATCCCGGCGCACCAGCCGGCAACGACATCGGTCGGATAATGGACGGCCAGATA
>CBINJX010000112.1:0-9418 GCA_966251085.1 uncultured Verrucomicrobiales bacterium | reverse complement strand
CGAACCACTTTTCCCACCTGTCCGGTGCTGGTGATCCGCATGGTTTTGTCATTGATCATTACCAGCCCGCTCAGGGATTTGATCTGGAGCTGGTTGAAACCGAGGTACTGCTTGAGCAATTGGTCGATGCTCTGGATCTGAGGATCGTCCTCCGTGCCTTCGATACCGTCCTTGCCCCGGCGGAGATTCAGCAGGAGCTGGATGCGTGTGTCGTCAAAGCCCGGGATCAATCGCAGGATATCCGGTTCCGCCGAGAGGAGATCGATCTGCCCCTGCGAATACAGGGTCAGCGAATCTTTCCACCCGGGAATACTCACCAGCGCTTCAGAGCCGGGAATCCGCGCGATCTCCTCCAGAGTCTCCAACTCGCGGTTGGCTGGCACATAATTCCCCTGCGCCTCCATGCCGTTGGTATGGGAATTGTTATCCGCATCGATATAGTCGAGCAGGCGAGCGACAAAGACTTCGCGATCCTGGAACTCAATCCCCTTCTGCTCCAGCCAACGTTTGAAAAGATCGATCTTGCGCGGGTCCTCCCCATCGAACCACCGCCGGACATTCAGCTTCCCCCCTTCGCTGACGACCTTCACCGAATAACCGCGATCCTCTTCAAATTGCCGCTCCAGAATGGGTGTGGTACGGGAGACCAGCGGATGCAATCCGACGGAAACTCCCGAGTACGCCATTGCCTTGGCATCGAGACCGAGATTGGCTTCGGAATAAAGCGCCAGGTCCTGCTGGATCCACTTCGCCCATGCGAGCACCGCCATGGAGAGAAGGATCAAGGCCCACATCACCACCAGCAGAGCACTTCCTCTCCGTCTGGAGACGAAGCGAGCGCGGGGATGATCATGAGACGCGGAGGCAGACACGGAACCGGAAAAAGCAGGATTGTTAAGTGCGCCTGTGACAAGGCATCCATTGCCCGCGTTCATCATTAGCGCCGTACCACACGAAGGTTCATGCCGTCGAGCCATGATCATCACCCCTGGACGTTTGCCCCGGGCACCGGAAGGATTGCGATGTAGGGCTGTTCATCCCCCTCGCGCCAGATGCTCACCTCCAATAACCACGGTTTGGCATCCGGATACCGCCAGTACTCTACATAGTTGTTCTGTCTTTTATCGAAGTAACGCACCTTAAACGCCATGGCATTCCGCAAGAGCGGGATGAACTTGGAGTTCTTGATATCCTCATCCACCAGGCGGCGCCGAATCCCAATCGCCATTTCATTCGTATCCCCCACGCGCTCGATCGTGAGCGTCACCCGGTATTCATCCGGAGCTGCTTCCGTCAGCACCCCTTCCCCCGCCCGGCTGATCCACTCGATCCGGTCTCCGCGGAGGTTATTCATCTTGGAAGCCTCGCCCGTGAGCACATTCGGATTCCCCGGAGGCAAGTTATTGAGCTGGTTCTGAATGAAGCTCACCAAGCCCTCCAGCGATTGCTTCTCGTCGCTCAACTCAGTCGAAAGCTGAATCGCGGTCAGGTTCGTCTGCACAAACCGGTACACGGCGACCATCATCAACGCGACGATCATCACCGCGATCATGATCTCTAGCAGGGTAAACGCCGCCCGGCGCGATTGTCTGGCCAGCATACGCATTCTCTGGAAGTTATTAGTTGAGAGTCTGGAATTGAGAGCCGCGCACCGGCAGATCAATGGGATTCAGGAAGCTGCGCCAACTCCGATTACTGACTTACTGATTACTTTCTCCGGGTCGTCACGTACCCGGTTAGTCTAAGGCTCCGTTATCTCTGGCGTGGGTAGTGATAAAACTCGAGCGTGCGCGACTGCTCACCGGCATCGTCCTTCCAGATCAGCTCCAGAGAGATCGCGTACAGCCCCCTCAGTTCCTGCTCCTTTTCGTTTTCCTCTTTCAACTGCACACGCTTGGTCTTGAGCGTCATTCCTTCATAAGGCCCTTTCAATTCATCCGTCGAAGAATCACTCAGCGGCACTGATCCCATCTGGATCTCCGCCATCCGGTTTTCCAGAGCCCGCCTCGCCCGACCATCCATTTCCTTTACCATTTCAGCCCGGAGACAGTTCTCCACGCATTTGCCAAGGGCGATGATGCCGATGGAGAAAATCAGGACCGCAAGCATCACCTCGAAGAGGATAAATGCCCGGCTTGAGGGTGAGCGAGAGCGCGTCATTTGATATCCTGTTCCAAGAAAGTTCCACGTCCGGTCAGCGGGTTATATTCCACCCGCCATTTCCCCTCCGGTCCGTCATAAGAGATGATCGCCGGCTCGCAAAGTCCACTGCGCCAGAAAGCCCATTGCGCCCCCGGCGTCTTCACCATGGCAGCGGGGCGCTCGATGAAAAGCGTCTCATCATCGGCCAGGGTCATCCGCTCCACCTCCTCTCCGGTATCATCGTCACGCGGCTCAAAGGGCTGCAGGGAGACTGCCATATCCTCCCACACCATCACGTAGGTGCGCTGTTCGGAGACTGCCCGCTGTTGAGCTTTCCGGACGAGTTCGTCGAATTTTTCGTAAGTTTCCTTGAGACGTTTCTCAGCAAGAACGCCCTGAATACTGGGCACGGAAAGGCTCACGATCAGCAAGCCGATCATAATCGCCAAACAGATCTCAAAGAGGGTAAAGCCGTGCTGCCGACCGCGGATCATGGGTCGGTATAGTGCCATCTTTTAAGCGATTTGCCACCGGCAAGTTTACGCCAGGGGAATGACGAAGTTCGAATGACGAATGTCGAAAGAAGTCCGAAGCCCCAATGACGAAGGACACGCGATCATTCGTCATTCGTCATTCCAATTCCCGAATCCGCAAATCCCGGATCAACACCCTTCCACCCCCGCGGCTCAATTCCTGAAACCCGATTCGCCCCCGGCGCGGACGCTCCGCCAGCGGCGCACCGCGTTCCAGGGCTTGCGTTTGCGCCGCCAGGTCCACGTCGTGCAGCAACTCGCCATTGAGCACCACCTTAATCCGCGAGCCCTGACACGTGATCTCGTAGCGATTCCAATCCTCCGGCCGATACACCTGCGCCTTTGGAGCAAGCACCGGGTAAATCGCCCCCGTTAACTCCGCAGGGCCGACCTTGTGATTACCGTAATATCTCGGGTCCACCATCTGAACCTCGAGACCCGCGAAAGCGGGATCGCCCCAGAGCGGAAAACGCAGCCCCACACCTCCGTTTCCCTGCGGACCGAGTTTCCACTCAAACTCGAGCGTAAAGTCTCCGTATTCCTTCTCGCTCACCAGCCACGTCCCCCGCGGGTCACTCCCCTGCAGGACACCATCCTTTACACGCCACTCCGACGGCGAATCCGGGAGTTCGCCCACATTTGCCCAACTCCTTACGAGCCACCCCTCCGGTTTCCCATCCTTTGCAAATGGACTGACAACATCGCCGGCGCGGGCTAGCGCACTGAGCAGGAAAAAGCAGACGATTATCGGGCAGAAGCCAGGCGTTTTCATGTTGGGGGAAAGGAAATTACGAAGTTCGAATGACGAATGACGAAAGAAAGCCGAAGCCTCAATGACGAAGGAGCGTCCCGTTCGTCATTCGTCATTCGTCATTCGCCGCAACGTCGGCACCGCTTCGCACTTCTCCCGCCAGCCGGGGAAGTTCCAGGTATTCGGGAATCCCTTGCACTGCGTGGGCTTGGCCGCCTGCACGACACAGTCGCGACCTTCGAGGAAAATACACTCCCCATTCGGCTTATCGAGAAGTGCCAGCCCATCCCGGTATGGCCGCACACGGGTGTACTGCTGGATGAAATCGTGCTCGCTCATCTCAAACAAACGGGACATGGCGGTGATATCCTCGTCCGTGATCCGGACCGTGCCGGGCCAGCGGCAGCAATTCGTGCAGCGCTGGCATTCATAGTAAATCTGCTCGTCCATACAGTGGGGCGGTCGATAAAATGGGCGGCGAAGATCGCGACGGAGCCAGCCAATGTCAAAACCGTGCGTTCCCACGGAACCGTCGCGCAGCAGGCCAACCCGAATTCCAGCGTCCCATGAGCACAGAAGCATCCGAGCCGCAGATCGATCCCTTCATGCGCGCCGCCATCGAGGAAGCCCGCAAAGGCCTCGCCGAGGGAGGCATCCCGATCGGCTCAGCCCTGGTAAAAGACGGCAAACTCGTCGGCACCGGCCACAATAAACGGGTGCAGGACAACGATCCGGTAACCCACGCCGAGACCGACTGCCTCCGCAACGCCGGCCGACTCGGCTCCTATCGCGGATGCACTCTCTACTCCACGCTCATGCCCTGCTACTTCTGCGCGGGAGCGGCGGTGCAGTTCGGGATCAAGAAAGTCATCGTCGGCGAGAGCCGAACCTTTCCCGGCGCTCCGGAATTCATGCGCTCGCACGGGATCGAAGTCATCGACCTCGATCTGCCGGAGTGCTATGAGATGATGGCAGACTTTATTGAAAAGAACCCGAAGCTCTGGAACGAGGATATCGGGGAAGAGTGAGAGCGGTGCACCGGTAGCAGCAGCGCTCGGGATCAACGGAGTGCCACAAAGTGCGGAGCGACACCTGGCGGGAGCCAATTGAGCGCTTCAGGGTATCAATGAAGCGCCGAAAACCATCAACGGACACTTGGGAAGTATTTGCGGAGGACCAGAAACCATCAATGTAGCGCTCCAAAGTATCAATGGAGCATGCCGGCAAGTGTCCGTTGGCTTCCGGAGACGCTTTTTTCGATCTTCAAACGTGTCCAAAGCGTCTTTGCGATGCTTTGGAGAGTGTTTCCAAGTGTCCGTTGAGGGTTGAGAACGCTTTTTTGCGTCCCGCAACGTGTCCATTGAGTGTTTCAAGCGCTCCATTCGATCCTCAAACGTGTCCATTGAGTGTTTGGAGCGCTCCATTGATACTTTGAACGTGTCCAAAGCGTGTCGCGAAGTGTCAAAAGACTTCCGGCAAGTGTCGAAAGCGTCTTCACAAGTATCCGGACACGTTTGAAAGCCCATTGACGGCCATTCGCCTGCCAGCGGACATCAGGCCGAGCGGCTCTCATACATCGGCGCAGTTCCCCTATCACAGGTAATGCCTCCATCAGACATAGGACCTTGCATCGTCACAATAACTTTCTAGGATCGACTCCGGTTTAAGGTATGTTGAAGTCCACTCTTTCCACCCGGTCGGTCATCGAGGCGCTCGAAAGCCGAATTGCTCCTGCTACATTCACTGTCACCACCACCGCAGACAGCGGCCCCGGCTCTCTCCGCCAGGCGATTCTCGATGCCAATGCTCTGGAGGGGGCGGATACAATCGGCTTTAACATCGAGGGGGATCAACTGCAAATTATCGCCCTTATTTCACCGCTACCGACGATTACCGAAAAGATAACCATTTCGACACTACAATCGTGGGATGTACAAACCGAGTTTGTTCAGATCGATGGAAAAGCAGCGGGAGCTGACGCGATTGGACTCTGGATTTCGACACCGCTTGCCAGTGAATCTGTAGTTGCCGGCTTACAGATCGCGAACTTTAGCTCTTCCGGTATCCGCATTGAAAATTCCTCAAATGTAGAGATCGCGAAAAATCATATATATGGAAGCGGTCAGCATGGCCTCCATATTATCGGCGGTTCTTCCTCTAGGATTTATGGCAACACTATAGGAACAAGCGAATCCACCCCGCCATCAACGGGAAACAAGGGCACTGGCATTCTGCTTGAGAACACAAGCTATAACCAGATCACACCTCCGAGAGATTTCGATACCGCAGCATTCCATCCACCCCAAGAAACCAGTGGAAACGCGATTCAGGGGAACGGACTGTTCGGGATTGAGATCCGAGGCGGCCAGGCGAACTCGGCTGCCATAAACGTCATTTCCGGAAACGGCGCCCACGCTACCCAGAGCGACCAAGGAGGAGGAATCGGAATCTTTGATTCGCGAAGCACCTACATAGGAAGTAGCATCCTATTTGTATATGTAGATTGGCGATTCAGCTACTCAAAGGTGGCAGGGAATACCATTTTCAATAATATCGGAAACGGCATCTTAATCCAAGGCGCAGAATCACTTGGAACTGTGATCGCCGGCAATACGATCAGCGGACACACTTCCGGCGACGGAGTGCACATCAATGGCGCTAAAGGCACAACTTTCGGAATGACGTACTATCAAAACAGCCTGCGGGGGCTAAGTACGTACATGGTGGGAAACACTATTTCCGACAACGGCCGATGGGGCATCGCGGTAGTGAACGGGGCGACGGACACATTGATCCGCGCCAGCACGCTTTCCGGCAATTCGAGTGGAGCCATACTATTCGACCATGCGGCAGACGCCGTAGTCGGAACGATTAAAGTATACACCAATGTTTTCGGCAGCGAAACGTCACGGGATGGTAACAAGATACGCTTCGACGCAGGGACGGGCATCACAGTTCGGGACAGCCATAGCATCGCGATTGCGGACAACGAATACAGTGGAATAGGCCTCTCAATTGATTTGAACGATGATGGACAGACCATCAACGATGAAGGTGATACCGACGTCGGAGCGAATCACTCTCAGAACTACCCCACACTCAACCTCGCGCCTCACCAACTCCAGGCAACGTTGCGCACCGATGCTTCCGGCACTCCGTTCCGCATCCAAATATACAAGTTCATTTCAAGCACAGGGCAATACCTGCCGTTCAACACTTCGGAAATAACCACCGACTCACACGGCTTCGCATCCCTATTTCTTCAGAATTCGTCCATCTCCCGACACGACTTATTCTTTGCTACAGCCACAAACCTAAATACGGGAGAAACCTCCGAGCTTTCAACACGCGCCTTACTAGCACCCTTTGTCTCCATTAGTCCCGCCACGATCATAGAGGGCGATTCTGGGACACAGAGCCTGTCCTTTACGGTAAGCCTCGACATCCCCACAACTATACCCGTTAAGGTAAATTTTCGGTCATCCGACAACTCGGCAACAGCCGGTGAAGACTATGGAGCAGTAGATAGCGTTCTAATCTTTGAACCAGGCGAAATCACCAAGACCATTACAGTTTCCGTTTACGGCGACCCCATCAAAGAATACAGCGAAACATTCTTCATCGATCTCACCGATGCCGAAAACGGGCTACTACTGAACGCTCGCGCCCAAGGGACGATTTACAACGATGACGACCTGCCACTCATCAGCATCCAAGATGCTATCATAGGAGAGCGCCAGCAGCCAAACTACACCATCTCCCTCAGCAAGACGAGTCCAGACCCAGTAACGGTAAGGCTCCGTTCAGTAGGTGGCACCGCAACAGAAGGCACGGATTACGTCACGATTGACAAAACTGTGACCATCCCTCCCAACACCCTTTCTACTACAATCACTCTCGATCTAGGAGTGGATACCGTACCAGAGGATATTGAGAGTATCCAGTTGCAACTCAGCGACCCTCTGAGAGGCGTTCTTGGAAATGACACAGCACTGGTATCAATTATTGATGACGACACCTGGATGATCCAAGCTGATCCAGTCCAAGTTTCAGAAGGCGACAGCCCAGAAGGTTTCGCTGTAATGAAGGTACGCTTATTGAACTCGACCGGCGCCATAGCACACGATCATCCAATCCAAGCGGACTTCTGGACGGCGAATAGGGAGGCAGTGGCCCCATCCGACTATACCCAGATACAGGGCACTCTCACGTTTCAACCGGGCGAATTCGAGAAGACTATCTCCATCCCAATTATCGGCGACAACATCGTCGAAAAAAATGAGAACTTCGTAGTAGAATTCACCAATCTTTTGGGCGCCACGGTTGCTCCGACGTCCAGTGCGGTTATCACTATTCTCAATGATGACCTAGCCACACTCTCGATCGCTTCCGCGAGCATCTCAGAAGGTAACACTGGACAAAAGATGCTGGTGTTTAACGTCGGACTCTCGGGTCCGATGAGTACGCAGGTATCGGTCAACTTTGCCACGCAGAACGGCACTGCAATAGAAGGTAGCGACTTTGAAGCCATTTCCGGCACCCTCACCTTTGCCCCGGGTGAAACAAAAAAGACCGTATCGGTGCCGATTTATGGAGATCGGCTAGTCGAAGGAGATGAGAATTTTTTACTGAAGCTCAGCGACGTCTTCGGGGCAACCCTCTCCTCAGACTCGGCTCAGGGAACCATTCTTGAGGACGAAGCAATCATCAATATTGAGAGCATGCAGTTCCCAGAGGGCCAATCGCCTACTTCAAGCTTGCGCACCGTGTACCTTCCGGTGCGACTTACTCATGTCAGTGATCTTCCAGTTTCCGTAGATTATACAACCATCAATGGCACGGCTGAGGCAGGCAGCGATTACATCGCCATTAGCGGCACCCTTGTATTTGCGCCAGGCCAGACCCTTCAATACGTTGCACTGCGAATTACCGGTGATCTGACGCTAGAACCCGATGAAACCTTTTCAGTGATGCTCTCCAATGCTCAGGGAGCAGACTTGGGCCAGGCCGCCGGCACGGTGACATTGCAGGCCGATGAGCCATTTTTATCCATTCAGGGCTCGACATTAACGGAAGGAAATAGCGGAACCAATTCGCTAGTTTTCACCGTGACGCTTTCACAGGCGCACAGCACCGCTGTCAGCGTGGACTACGCCACTGCAGATGGCACCGCCACAGCAGGAAGCGACTACACGGCAGTCTCGGGCACGCTGACCTTTGCTCCGGGAGAGACAAGCAAAACGGTTTCGGTTCCGATCCTCGGAGACACGCAGGAAGAGGCGGATGAGACATTGCGGCTTCTGCTCTCCAATCCAACCGGCGTAGCACTCGCAGCAACAGAAGCTCAGGGGACGATCACCAATGATGACGTCGATTTGGTTGACCCTGGACTGGAGATCAGTGCCAACGGTCGTCGAGCAACTTGGACTGACGCTGATGGTGACGTGGTTACGCTCACCTCCAGCAAGAAGGGTTCATTGTCCGTCCAGAACTTCACGTTTGCGCTGGACGCCGACGGGCTTATCTCGCTCCAGAAGCTGACCATGGACACTGCCGATGGAAAAGCGGCAGCTACCAGCCTCAAGTTTTCCGTGGCTAAATCCGCTACGGGTGACGGGCTCGTCCATGTGGGTGCAATCAACGCCTCCGGACGCGATCTGAGCGAGGTAATCCTCCCGGGGAGACTTGGCTCGATCGTTGCCGGTGATAACAAATTGAGAACTCCTGCCGTTGGAAAACTCATGGTGGACTCCTTCGGACTAGATCCTCAATCGGCAGACGCAGGTGGGACACCGCTACTGAGTTCTGTCATAGGAAACATTGGACAGTTTGTCGTCAAAAACGACTTTTCCGGAGCGCACCTTTCCGTGCTCAACGGAGGCGTTAAGAAGGTGATCGTGGGAGGCAATCTGGAGGGCACCACAGCAAGCACCCCTTCCGGCCTCCATATTGATAAGAGCCTGAAGCTCCTCGAAGTGGGAGGTGATATCCG
>CBINJX010000111.1:0-9439 GCA_966251085.1 uncultured Verrucomicrobiales bacterium | reverse complement strand
CGAGTGAGATCCATCTTGACGAGTCCAGTCACGGCATCCGTGCCCGCGTTCTTCAGATGTCCTGCATAGCAACCGGCAGCTGCCTGGAATGTGCTGACCGTCACGGCGGCCTCACGCGTCAGTTGGCCCGGATCATTCCCTATCTGTACCCGATACGAGAAACTATCCCGCCCCATTACGCCGAAGTAGGCGCCGGGCACGTAATTGAAGGAACCATCCGCGTTGAGCGTGACACTGCCATAAGACGGCTGCGCAACGATCGCTACAGTATCCTGCGGTGCGGCGACGCCACTGTCGTTGGACAATACTCCGCTTGCTGCCGGGACGGTGAGTGGTTTGACCGAGTCCCGGGTAAAATAGGAGTCATCCTTGACCACCGGCGAGGTCGTGAATGTCGCCTTGTAACCCTGACGGTCTGTATCCGTCGCGGGCGCATTGCTTCCGAGTACGATGGTGTACTGGCCGGGGTCGAGAACATAGGTGCGCTCGATCACCTCGAGCGTGGAGTTGTCGTAGTGGTCCTGATAGGCGAGATCCTCCGCCCAACTGACCGCGCCACGGTTGTTGTAGGTGTGGCTGTCACCATCATCATTGTCCCAGTTTCTCCAGATGGTGAACGACGGGTACATGGAAGCGACCGAAGCCTTCCGATCGGGCTGATCCATGCTCGGCCACGGCACGTTGGCATCCCGCTCGAGTCGAATCGTGAAGGTCGCTGCCGCTGTCACCTCTAGTGCGACCCAGTTGGACGTGTGTGTCCACCCTACTGGCGGCTCACCGCCGCCGGCATCGAAGAGGCTGTTATCCTCCCAGCTCCATGCTCCGACGTGATTGGAAAAGGTGGCGCTGTCGATACCGCCCATGGTTACGGTGTACTTGTAACCGACACCGCCCGCTTGCGGATCGGTTTCCGAGACAGTGGCAGCGTTCGTCGCTACAGGGGGGAGCGCGGCGAGACAGGCGAGGGTCAGGGTTCTGATGTTCATTACAGGGTTGGCTTTTGCGAGTCTGGGAGAAGAGGTTCAGGGTTGCGGGGAGGAGGTCACCGCGTAGTCGATGGTGAAGCCGGCGGTGTTTTTGCGCGGACGCGTCTGCTCGGGTTTTATCACATTCAGCGTTCCGGTGATTCCGGCTGAAGGCTCTGCGGTGAACTGCAGGTCACCGGTCATGCTGCCTGGCGGATGTTTGTAGAGCACCGTGTACACCGGCAGCTCCCATCCGCCGCCGGCACGTTCCGTGACAGGGCCAGCAAAGGAGAACTTCGTTCCATCACCGAGTTTGCCCTTGAGTGAGGCGAGCCCGTTTTTGCTGATCTTCAATGTGGCGCGCGGCGGGTCCACCGGAGGTGTGCCGCTGGAGCTCTCCATGGTGAATGTCAGCGTGTGTTTGCCAGGATTCGGAGCGGGAGATTTCGAGCTATAAGGCGACCTCTGCATCAGGCCGACGAAATGATCGCTGCCCTCCCGGAGATTCGCCCGCACTCCACGCCGGCCATTCGGTTCGGCAAAGAGCCGGAGCGAGAGATCGATCTTCGGTGCGCGTGAAGGGCGCAATTCGCCATCCACTTCCACCTTTCCTTTGAGCGTGTATCTCTTCGTACCCACGTAGGCGGACGCCGTCCAGGTGCCACCGCGGGAGATGCTGATGTTTACAAAGCCCGCAGCCTTCGGGTTCCCATCCTCCTTCACAGGGCCGGTGTAGCGCCCCGCGGCTGAAGCAATGGTGCTGATCGTGACCGCTGAAGGCTCCGTCGCATTTCCGGAGTCACCTGCGATCCGGACCCGGTAGGAGAAGCTATCGATCTCCGATGCGCCGAATTCCTTGCGTGGAGTGTAAGTGAAAGAGCCGTCGGCATTGAGCAGCGTCGTACCGAGGGTGGCGTCGGCTTCCACAGACGCCGCATCGGCCGGCGCAGCGACGCGTGTGTCGTTGGCCAGCACTCCTTTCTCCACCGGGATCGTCAGCGTCTTCTTTTTGTTTTTTACAAAATAGGAGTCACTCCCGAGCAGGGCGTTTCGGTTCACATCGCCACTGAAACGCGCGCCTTCATTTGGCGGCACCCCGAGGAAGGTCAGGGAATCGTCAGGCCCCAGAGACGCGAGCAGTGCGGTACGCGTCAGCGGCTCTTCACCGAAGACACTCGGCACGTAGAGCTGCAGCGCTCGCGAGAAGATGAAGCTGCGGCGTACGCCCCCGATCATTCCCTCCACGACCAGGTCACTGACGGCAGCCTGATTCTGCGACTCCAGGCGTGCGATGGCACTGAGTGCTCCGCTGGCGTTACTCGCATCCACCGTGACGCTGTCGCCCACAGCCGGCGCTGTCCCGCTGTCAAAGCAGAGGACAAACGCAGTGACATCCGCGAAATCCGCGGCGGAGCTGAGCTGATCGAGCACATACGGATGCACTGTCGGCAGGGCGAAGCCGGTGCCGTCGTGATTGAGCCCGAATCCGCTCAACGACTGCTGACCCGCGCGAGGGTTGAAAAGCATCCGCTGATACGTGGTGGCGAGCGTTGGATTCTTGATCGGCTGGATCGCGCCCACCTCCTGCGGCAGGTCGATGTTGTTGTTCGGAGAAACCGGGTCGTGGCAGACGGCGCAGTGGTTGTCGTGCCTGTTGAAAAGCGTCTGACCACGGGTCGGATTGCCACCGGAAAGCACCGCTGGAAGCGAACCGTCCCGGCTCCGGAAAGGATTGGGATGATTCCGGAGCGACAGCAGGTAAGCGGCGAGTGCATCCATGTCCGCACTCGAGATCTGCGAGCCGCCCATGAGATTTGCAAAAGTCGGATTGAAGCTCTGCAGCGTCGGCCGATCCCCTCGCCAATGGAACGGCGCGCCCTTCTGCATCCCACGTAGAGTCTGCGTCACCATGGGGCCTTTCATCGGGTGCATCACACGGGGGCGCGGTTTGGTGTCGTGCGCGGAAAGGTTCGCTCCCATCACCGTCAGCATATCGCCAGTAGGATCACCGAGATCCCATGCGAGCCCGTCGCGGTCGGCATCGATGTGGCAGGTGGCGCATGAGGCGGTGCCGTTGCCCGAGAGCCGTGCATCGAAGAGAAAGCCGCGCCCCTTTCGAATCGCCGCAGGCATGAAGTCGTGGGTCGCGATGGGGACCTCATCGGTCACGAACCCCAGATCCGTGGCGATCACCGAGATGGTGCCGGCGAGTTTATTAAGCACGAAGAGTCGCGGGTGCACCGGATGAAGCGCCAGCGCGCGCGGACCGCGCATCACCTCGGCGCCACCGCCGTCTGTGCGCACGTCTACCCGTGTCGATACCGCCCCTGTATCCGTCGTGATCCTTGCCACGCGATCACTCCCAAAAGCCGCTACCCACATGTGGCTGCCATCCGCGGAGAACGCGATCGCGGTCGGCTGCGCCAGCGCCGTCGCCTGTGCGGCGGGATTCGGGAGAACTGAATAATCGATCCCCGGGTTGAGATCGTGCACCGTTACTGCGCCGGTTTGTTGGGCGAGGCGGCTCAGGCGATGATCGGCGATGTGCCCGTTCAACACCGGCTCGAAGCGCACGAGATTTCGCGCATCGGTATTTGCCACCCAGATCTCCCCGGAGACCGGATGCACGGTGAGATCGAGGAGATTCGTACCGGCCTGGCCGAAGTAACGCGTCACCGCTCCGGAAGCAGCATCGATCTCCACCACGTCGCGATCCAGGACCGTGTAGTTGATGCGAGCGTCGGTCGCCGGCACGATCAGCGACGTCTTGGGCGGCGCGGGAAGTGCGGGATTGGTGGGACTCGGTTGTGCGGGAGCCTGATTGCGCGGGAGAATGGTCGTCCCGTTCCCCGACATTAGAAACGCTGCGTAGATCTTCGTGCCCGACGGATCGACAGCGAGCGCACGCGGCTCGAGTCCATCCAGCAGAATCGAGGAAAGTTCCTGACGCGTCGCCGCGTCGAACACCCGCACGAGATTGCTCCGCGCACAGGTCACAAATGCTTTCCCCTGTGCAAAGACGACATCCGCCGGCTCATCCGCTGCAGGCAGCGTCGCTACCACAGCTCCCCGGCTCAGCGACACGATGGAGATGCTATCCCCCACTTCATTCACCACCCAAATTTCGTCATTCGTCCGCGCTCGCACCGCCACCGGCTCCAGCCCTACCGGGATCTCGGCCAGCAGCACCGGTGAGGTTCCCGGGTTCGAGACATCAAAAACCGACAGGCGCGCATCGGGCGAGTTAAGTGCCATCAGGCGATTGCCATCCGGGGTGAGCGCGACCGAGTGCGTCTGCCGCGCCTCGAAGTGGGTGTAAGTTTGAGCGGCAGCCTGTGGGTTACCTGGCGTACAGCACCACCCCAGTAGTGCTGCACCGATGAGCCGAGCAAAGAGCTTCATCTTCAGCGTCCCTTCTTCACAGCATACCGCTCCGGATTCTGCTGGAACTCGTCGCGGCATGCACCGCTGCAGAAGCAGTAGTTGCGGCCTTGGTAATCCACCTGCGGAGTGCCGGGCTTGCGCTCCACCTCCAGGCAGGAGAAGTCACGTTTGTGGCGGCACACCATGCACTGCTGTACGGGCGCATCTGCCGGTGGCACCGGCGGCAGGGTGGAGCAGGCGGAGAAGAGCAGAGCGATGGCAAGTGTGAGGAGGCAATGTTTCATAGGTTTAGAAAGCGAAGCTGAAACTGGTGCTGAGCTGATACTCGGTCTCCACCTGATTGCCGTTCAGGCTCTGGACGGCCGGGAGGTGGAAGGCCGCGGTCCATGCGGCGTGATGGTTGAACGCGACACGAACACCGGGAGAAACGAAGAGCGTGGTGCCGCCGGTATCGGTGAGTTTCCATCCTTTCTCCGTGCTGCGCTCGATGTGACGCACGGAGACTTCCCCCAGCAGCGCGAGATGCGGATAGCGATCTGCAGCTCCCAGAACACGCCACCCGGCGGCGACACCTGCGTCGAAGCGGTTACCCAGACGGAAACCACCCTTCTGCCCGCGCCAGGTGAATTGCGCACTGGCATCCATCGCGATGGAGGGAGTGAGCGCGATCGTGTAGGCCGCGCCTAACATTCCATCCCATGCACCCGTGCTCGCCGCGGAGCCACGCTCCACGCGAAGTCCGGCGCTGTTATAGATCTCCGCGTCGCCGGTCGGAAACTTGATGCCTCCGAGCACGGCAAACTGTCCCGCTGGTCCGTGATAGAGCCGGTATTTGCCGGTCAGCCAGAGATCGGTCCAGCCGTCGCCATCGAAGGAAGCCAGTTCGTTAGGATCCTCCTCCTCGATGGGTTCTTCGTCTGCCGGCTCATTCGGCTTGGGCTGCGGCCGGGGAGCCGTCGGATGTTTTCCCCCTCCTCCGTGATTCGCATGCACCGGACGCCGGATGCTCTCTTTCCGAGCCTTTGCCGGGCTGCGTGTTTCCTCCACCGGCTCGGCATCGTGACTGTGGCTATGGGCGATCTGACGTGCGCCCTCGGTGATGTAGTAACCAAAACCGAGGCTGATCTGAAAATTATCCGTCACGCCGTAGCTCACGCCGAGCGTCGTGAGATAGCTCCGGTTGAGGAAGTCGAAGTGATCCAGCTCGATGATCTCGTCCTCGTTTACCGAGTCGAACTGGGTCCAATCGAGATGCACGGTTGCGGACCACTGCTTCTTTTTCAGGGTCTCGGCGGTTTGTGTGGTGACACCGCTGCCGGAAGTGCCCGGGCCGTGATCAGCCTGCGCCGTCACAGAGAGCGCGGCGAGGAGAGCGATGAGAGAGACGGATGTGGTGAAACGGAAAAACAACGGAATGAATGGTTGAGGTGAGCGCCCGGCGTGGGATGCGACGCCGGCGTGTGGGGATGGATGAGGCTCACGAATCACCGCCCGGCAGAGTCAGAGTGCTATCTTCTGCGATGTACGGGCGCGGTGAACTTCGGACGCAATGCAGGCGTCCAAACGCGTGATGTGGATGGGGCAAATGCCAGTGCCCACGAGAGCGTGTCCGAACAAGGAGGCTCTTATCTTAATCTTAATCCTAATCGTAATCTTACTCTCCTTGGTACCGCGGCGGTGCGGAAGAGATTAAGACTAGGAGTAAGATTAGGATTAAGAGCCTATTTGGACAGGCTCCCTTACGCCAGCCGAGGAGGCTGGATCAAAGGTGCGAGCGAACGCTGCACCCCATGGAAAACAGAAGATCCGAACGTGAACTCTACGGAAGCGGGTTCCTCGACACACACCCGCTGAGGCTGAAGAAACTCGGTCTTTGCAAACTGCGTCAGCCCCAGAAGCAGGCCACCGTTTTCCTGCTCCTGCTTTCTTCCTTCATCCACCGCCATACAGAGGCCGCACGGATGCTCACCGTCGAACGTCGTGCGAACCGCCTCCTCCACACCCGCCTGCGGAGCGCGTGTTACGAGCATTCCCGTCCAGGCCACCGTCTGCAACACAGCCCAGTGCGCGCCGCTGATTTGCAGCACGCAAAGGAGGATCAGTGCTCGCAGAAAGAATGCACGCACAGTGCGGACCGGTATCAGTAAATGATGGAAAGGCAAGGCGGATTACATCCAGACAGGCGCGAGTTCCCTGGAGCAGAGTGGAGCATGCTTCCAGCTTGCTCGGAGGGGGCACTGCAGTTCACCAACTCTCGATGACCTTCGATCTGCTTAAACCCGCCAGGGTAGCCGTGTGCTCCTCACCGCTGTTGCGCATCCGAACTGGAGAAGGTGGGGATCATGCCTGCTGTGTTCCACGCGTCATCAGGGCAAGCTGGAAGCTCACCCCACTCTGTCGCCCGCAGAGCTGAGCTTCAGGGGTAAGCATGACCACGTATAGATGACTCAGAATTGGTACAGCGATAGCAGTCCATTTTTCAGCTCATCGAAAATGCGCGGCAAATGCTGGCGTGGGCGAGCGAACCTGTGTAAACGGTTTGCCCTGTCGGCCGAAGCTCCGGGGAGCCGGGCCAAGTCGGTGGGGTGGGTGCCAACGCATTCGCACCTGGACACCGAAGCATTGGCCAAATCACCCGAAGCACCGCAGTCGGAGTGCGGAGCACTTCAGAAGCGCTGCAAACGATCGCAGAACTTCTGCGAATGATGGCAGATTTCTGCGAAGCTTTGCGGTTCATCTGCAAACGATTGAGGCGCGACCCCAATCGTTTGCACTCGGGATGAAATCGTTTGGCCTCAGCGGCCAAAGCTTTGGCCATCGAGGCCAAACGATTCCCCTTCGGGTGCAAACGATTGAGGAATGGGTGCAAACGATTGGCCTTTTTCTGCAATCGTTTGCGGGAAAAGGGCGAACGTTTGCGGAAGTTTTGCCATCGTTTGCAGGGTTTCTGCGATGCTCCGCAAGAAAATGCCGGTGCTTCGAAGCAAATGGCCACTGCTTCGGTGTCTGTGGCCAAACGTCTGTGTCCGTAGTGCAAATCGCAGGTTTCAGCGGCACAAAATGCAGGAGATAACGGCACCCAAGTGCTCCACCTCGCCCACTCTCGAAAGGGTTAGCCGCGATCCTCCGCCCGCGCACATCTCTTCACCGCTGCCGCGCGCTCGAATCGGTGCACGTAAAAGAGGGCTGCTTCTGTTCGCCTCATGCACTCCAGGCGGACTAAAAGTCCACCCCACTTTGACGCGCCGCGCCAAGGTGCGCGATCAAAGTAGGTCAGACTTGCAGTCTGACATGGCTGGAGCGCGGCAGTTCACAGATTTCTCAACACTCTCCCACCTATCACCTCCGCCAGGGCTTGCGCGGTCGTTCGTAAGCTTACAAGATTCGGCCAAGGTCATGCTTTCTACGATCGCGTTCATCGCCTTTGTGAAGTGGACATGGTCGAAAGTTCGGCGAGCAGCTTCACCGATGAGCTCCGGACTGGATCGTTAACGGATAGGCAGAAGTAACTCGTTTGATCCAACCGGAGTTGCCGTGTTCCTTCTTTGGCGCTCGCCCTCACCGCTCTCGCGCATCCGAGCCGGAGAGAGTGGAAGGAAGCACCTTCTGTTCTCTATTACCCACCCAGGGCACGCTGGAAGCATGCCCCACTCTGCCGCACTTCGTGCTTGCTCGCATTTGTTTAACGCTGCCCATTGGCAGCGTATGAAAGTTCCTCCCTTACTTACTCTCATTGCCTCCATGGTTGCTGCCCCGATGCTTCTGCTGGGCGCGGATGAGAAACCCTCCAATGAAGGCTTCACGCAAATCTTTGACGGCAAGTCTCTCGACGGCTGGCATGTGAGCGCCAAGTCGGGTCACAGCCGCAAAAGCGGAAACACATCCGGTGGTAAATGGGAGGTGAAAGACGGCGTGATCACCGGCAGCCAGGATCAGCCCGGGAACGGCGGTCTGCTGCTGACCGATGAGAAGTTCAGCGAAGTCGAAGTCGTAGTGGAGATGAACAACGACTTCGGTCCGGACAGCGGTCTTTTCCTGCGTAGCACCGAGGACGGCAAATGTTATCAGGGACTCGTCGATTACCACAAAGGCGGCAGCCTCATGGGCATCTATGGTGAAGGCCTCGGCGGCAAACCGCATCTGCGTTTCTTCAGCTTCGGTGACACGCCCGAGCAGATCACTCTGCACCCCGATCGCACACCGAGCCCGCTCCCGATCCCAGACGCGGAAGCTTGGAAGAAACTATGGAAAGCCGGTGAGTGGAACGAACTGCGCGCCCGGATCACTGGCGGTGACAAACCAACCATCACCACCTGGATCAACGGCACCAAGATCATGGAGTGGACCGAGACCGAAGCCCGGCTCCCCGTGAAGGGCTCCATCGGCCTGCAGGTCCATGGCGGTGGGAAGCCTGAAGACTACAACGGCAAGTTCGTCCGCTACCGGAACATCCGCGTGAAGCGGTTGGGCCAAGACGCCGAACAAAAGTAACCTCGTAGCTTTTCAAGCCCTATGCCTGTTGCCTTTCTCCTCACTTCCAGAATGCGCGGCATCCTCAATTCCGCCGTGGCGCTTTCGGCAATGCTGTCCAGTAGCATGATGGCTGCCGCTGAAACATTCTCGGCTCCCCAGCCGTGCCGAATCGAAGTGGTGGAGAAAGGCAGCGGCTGGCCTGTGCCACTCGTGGAATTCCGAACCACTCACCACGCACGGCTGGTTACGGATAACGCGGGAGTCATCGCACTCGATCTCCCCGAACTCATGGGCCGCGAGACATGGTTCACGGTCAGCGGTCACGGATACGAGGTGCCGAAGGATGGCTTTGGTATGCAGGGGGTAAGGCTCACACCGGAGCCGGGCAAGACACTCCGCGTGGAGGTCACCCGTACCAACATTGCCAAGCGCCTCGGCCGCCTCACGGGCGGAGGACTTTTTGCGGAGAGCCAGAAGACCGGGCGCGATCTCGATTGGCGCGACACCTTGGGAATCCTGGGCTGCGACAGCGTGCAGAACGCGGTACATCGCGGAAAGATGTTCTGGGCGTGGGGCGACACCACACTCGCCCATTACCCGCTCGGGATCTTCGACAT
>CBINJX010000110.1:0-9462 GCA_966251085.1 uncultured Verrucomicrobiales bacterium | reverse complement strand
AAAGCGGTGCCTCGTAAAACTCGCCACCGCACTCCATATGCGCCCCGTGGAGCCGAGGGGAATGAAGCGCCAAACTTCTTTCCCTGCCACTTTCCTCGACCATCAGGACGTAGATTGACACCGAAGCTGCGCATTTCACGCCCCCTTCGCCGCACCACACTTGCTAATCCCAGTCCGATGCAAATGATGCCGCCGAGATGTCGGAGCAGGATTTCCACGTTCAATTTGTCACGCTGAGTCTGGATGAAGCCGTGGAACTGGTGGAGGCCCACGGCTTTCCCGAGGTCTCGAGCTTTGGGGACAGGCCAGGCCGCGGGGCGGTGGGACTGCGGGTGAAGGTCAGAGAGTTGCTGGAGAACGAACTCGCAACTCCCTCAGAGACCTTGCATCGACGTCTCACGGGCAAAGGCGCATGGGTGGAGCAGATCACGTTCACGCTCGATGCCTCGAAGAAGCGCTCCGACTGGCGGGAGTCCGTGGAGCTGCGCTTCGACTACATCACTTGGACGGAGGCCGATGATCTGCATCTGGCCTTTGTGCCTGCGCTGGGTGTGCAGGTGATCGCATCCAAGCCCGAGCAGATCGCGGGACGCGTGGAGACGCATGTGCGCCTGGCGCTGGTGGATCGGGTGAAGCGTGTCACGCTGAAGGATCTCGCGGAGAGACAGGCAATTCGAGAGCTGCGGGTGGATGAGGTGCGCGTCACGGCCGACATCAAAACTCCTCGTGAGCTGGAAGAGGAGAATGTAGCCGGCAAGGAGAAGGCGTCTGTCCTGAAAACGGTGGCCACAAAGCTCACAAAGGAGAGTGCAAAACCGGCTTTCGAAATGGAGTCGACCCTGCAGCTGATCCGGGAGGCGCTCGATGCCCGGCAGCCAGCCAGTGTGCTCCTGGTGGGACCGCCGGGTGTGGGGAAAACGGCGGCGGTACATGAGCTGGCGCGCAGCAGCGGGAAAGAAGTTTGGATGACCTCCGGCGCGCAGCTGATCGCCGGGCAATCGGGCTTCGGCCAGTGGCAGGAGCGTTGCCGCGACCTTTGCCAGGAGCTGGCAAAGACCCGGGCGGTGCTGCATCTCGGGAGCCTGGTGGAGCTGATGGAAGTGGGGCAGCACAGCGCGAACTCACAAAGTATCGCCAGCTTTCTGCGTCCGTCGATCGAGCGGGGCGAGGTGCTGGTGATCGCAGAATGCACGCCCGAGCAGCTCGCCACGATCGAGCGCCGCGATCCGCATCTGGCCGGTGCTTTCATGCAGGTGCGCGTGCCGGAGCCTGCGTCCGAGACGACGCGGCGCATCCTGGATCAGGTCTTCAGGCATCTGGCGCGAAAGGACAGCCGTCATGAGTTATCCGAGGCCGCGCTGGATTGGTTGCACCGGCTACATCGCCGGTATGCCACGTACTCCGCGAATCCCGGCCGCCCGATCCGGTTCCTCACTGCACTCATCACGGAGCAGCCGATCTCCCAGCGAACCGTGCTCACGGTGGAGCAGGTGACGGCCGCATTCACACGCGAGACGGGTCTGCCGGAGGTGCTGCTGAACGATGATCTCCCGCTGGACCTCGATGCCGCGCGGTTATGGTTTTCGCAGCGTGTGATAGGACAGCCGGAAGCAGTGGAGGCCGTGCTGGACCTGCTGGCCGCGATCAAGGCGCGGCTGAACCGCGCGAAGCAGCCGCTCGCTTCCTTCCTGTTCGTCGGGCCGACCGGTACGGGCAAAACAGAGCTGGCGAAATCGCTGGCTGAGTTTCTCTTCGGCAGCCACACGCGGCTGGCGCGTTTCGATCTCAGCGAACTCAGCGATCCGCTCGCTGTGCAGCGTCTGATCGGCGGTGTGGGCAACTCCGAGGGATTGCTGACGGCGCGTGTGCGCGAGCAGCCTTTCAGCGTGCTCCTGCTCGATGAACTCGAGAAAGCCGATCCCGCCTTCTTCGACCTGCTCCTGCAGATCCTGGGGGATGGACGTCTCACCGATGCCGCGGGGCGCGTCGCAGACTTCTGCAATACGGTGATCATCATGACCTCGAATCTCGGCGCTCGTGAGTTTCAGCGTGGCTCCGTGGGATTCGGCACGGCGGATGGCGGCAGTCATTTCGAGGAAGCGGTGCGGCAGTTCCTGCGTCCGGAGATCTACAACCGGCTCGGTGCGATCCTTCGGTTTCACGCGCTGAGCCGCGATCTCATGCTGCAGGTCACCCGGCGTCACCTGGACCTGCTGCGCACGCGGGATGGTCTCCGGCTGCGCAATGTCGATCTGCGACTCGGTCCGGGTGTGGAGGAACACCTCGCGGAGCGCGGTCACGATCCCAAGTATGGTGCGCGTCCGCTGAAGCGTGTGCTGGAGCGGGAGTTGATGACACCGCTCGCGGAAGCGCTCAATGCGGTTCGCCACAAGCAGCCGATCGCCGCCGAGGTAATCTGCAAACGTGGCGCTCTAACAATCGAGGTGCGCCAGCGGCAGGATAAGGAGGAGACATCCTCCGCGCAGCGAGGGCTCGTGCTCGCGGAGCAGGTGCTGGCTGCACGGCGAGATCTGTCGAAGCTGGCGCACAGCAGCGCGATTGCGTCGCTGGAGAATGAGATACCGGTGCTCGCCATGATCGAGCGGCGTAAGGCTAAGCGTCAGCATCTCAGCGCGGAGCAGCAGGCGAGCCTGGTTCGCCTGGGTCATCTCCGGCAGGTATTGGGTGAGTTGTCGGCACTGACGCAGCGTGTGGATCAGCTGGAGACAAAGACGCTTGGCGCTTTTCACCTCGGCGACGTGCCGCAGGCGGATCAGGTCCAAGGGGAACTGGCGGAGATCGAAAGCGAGCGACTGCGGCTTCAGCGTCTGATGTTCCGGCTCGGCTACCCGAAGCCGGATGAGATCGTAATCGCGCTCTACAGCGAGACGCGCGACTGGATGAACTCGATGCTGCAGATCTATCTGGATCATGCCGCCTCGCTGGATGGACAGCTCGTGGCATTCGACTTCGTGCTGCCGCCCTTGCAGCCGTCTGCCGCGAATCACAAGCCGTACAGGGAATCGGCGAAGAAACTCTCCGAGCCGCTAGACAAGCCACCCGGCGGCTGGGTGGGGGCGATCATGCATCTGCGCGGTGACCTGTTTCATCCGCGCTTCCTGTATGAAGCAGGTCTTCATAAGCATGTGAGCAAGGGAGTGAAACGGCTGTGCCTGGTGGAAACGAGTGGCGACAAGTTTACCGATTATGTGCCTCCTCAGGGAATTCATCGCGCGGGCATGATCACCGAGAAAGGAAACAAACTGCGCCGCCTCTTCGACGCGGACAACAGGGTCATCGAGGACAGCGTGACCGGTGTATCTGAATGGTTGCGCAGTGAGCCGGATATCGCCATGTGCCGGCTCATCGAATCACGACTGGCGAAAGCCGTGGAGGAGTTGGAGTGAACCTCACACTGCCCATTTACATTGAAGAGCATCCGAATGGGGCGGGGGACGCACCGCTGTTTCTGGTGCGCCCGTTGCAACACGCCGAGCCGCTCCGCAAATCAGAGAAACTTTCGCGTGCGCTGACGCAGCTTCAAGGGGACCTGCATCTCCTGCTGAAAAGCCTCAGCCGCGATCCGCGTCATGACGAACTGGCGGGCTGGTGTCTGCTTCCCGACTACGAGACCACGACATTGGAACTACGGATCGAGCTGAAGAGCGGCTCCCAGATCCGGCGCTTCTTTCTCGCGGGTTACGAAGCATTGGGCCGCAAGCTCTGGTTCACACCCAAGCTGCCCGACTTCCATTTCGAGGTCCTCCGGGATCAGCGTCTGGCTGATCGTGCCCTCGAAGTGTTCACAGAGTATTTCCGGGAGATGGAGAGAAAGGGCGAGGGTGTGGATTTCGACGAGTACGCGCTGCCCCTGCACGCCAAGGCGTCCTTCACGGTCGTGGAGGTGGAGATGAAGCCGGAGCTGAATGCGGTGAAAGCCCGGCCGGAGAAGGGAATCTCCATTTTCGGCGGAGGCGAGGCGAAGCCCGATGGTGCAGCCGAGCTGAGGAAGGTCGGCCGGTTGTTGAATACGCTCTATCCGGATGAGCTGCCGCGCGCGCTCGGACGCGACGCGGAAGTGGAGCAGCTTCAGCATTGGCTCCGGCTGCCGGACAGACGCGCGATCGTGCTGGTCGGGCCGCGTCAGGTCGGCAAGACCGCCATCGTGCAGGAACTGCTCTGGCGCATGATGGAGGAGAAACTACAGGGGCGCCGGCGGCGAAACGTCTGGCTCGTCTCCCCGATGCGGCTCATCAGCGGTATGAGCTACGTCGGTCAGTGGGAGAACCGGGTGCGCGCCATTTTCGACCACATCGAGAACTTCGACTCGATCCTGTACCTGGACGACCTGCCGGGCCTGTTCACTGCGGGGCAGAGCGCAAACAACGACCTGAACGTAGCGCAGCTCCTGAAGCCGCGTCTGGAGAAACGGAGCATGCGGCTGCTGGCGGAAGTGACGCCGGAGACTTGGCGGGTGCTGTGCGAGCGCGACCGGACACTGGCGGAGATGTTTCACGTCGTGCCGGTGACGGAGCCGAGCGAGGCGGATACGCTTCGCATTCTGGTGAGCGTGGCGCGTGAGATGGAGCGGCAGCAGCACTGCGAGTTTGCTCTCGATGTCGTGCCGACCGCTTACGAGCTGTACCGCCGCTTCGCGAGTGATGCTGCATTTCCGGGCAAGGCGGCTGGGTTCCTGCAGCGGCTGGCGGTGAAGCATTCCGGTGAATCGTGCAACCGGATGAGCGCCCTGCAGGAGTTCCGGGAACGGAGCGGACTTCAGCTTTCGATGCTCGACAGCGCGCAGACGCTGGAGCGGGGCGCGATCCTGAGAGAACTCCAGCAAATGGTCTCCGGGCAGGATGAAGTGCTGCACGCCTTTGCCGATGTGCTCATCACGCTGAAGGCGCGGCTCAACGATCCGCGGCGTCCGCTCGGTGTCTTCCTCCTACTGGGGCCCACCGGTGTCGGCAAGACGCAGTGCGCGAAGGCGCTGGCGCAGCATCTGTTTGGCAGCGCGGAAAGACTGCTGCGCTTCGACATGAATGAGATGGTGGACGCGAGCGCGGTCCTGCGGCTTACCGGGACACCGGCACAGCCGGACGGGCTGTTGACCGGAGCCGTGCGGCGTCAGCCTTTCTCCGTGGTGCTCTTTGACGAGATCGAAAAGGCGGCACCGGAGATTTTCGACATGTTGCTAGGCGTACTGGATGAGGGCCGACTGAGTGACGCTCTGGGACGCGTGGCGGATTTCACCAGCAGCGTGATCCTGCTCACGTCGAATCTCGGTGTGCGCGAAGCGGGGGAGCGGATCAGCTTCGTTCCTGTGCAGGAGTCGGAAAGAGAAGCCGCATACGTCGCCGCGGCGGAGAAGTTCTTCCGCCCCGAGTTCTTCAATCGCCTCGATCGCGTGTTACCCTTCCGCGAGTTGCAGCGCGCCGATCTTACCGCGATCACACAGCGGCTGCTGGCGGAATTGCTGCGGCGTGACGGATTGCGTCAGCGCCAATGCATGTTCGACTTCACCCCGGAGGCCGTGGACCGACTCGTGGAGCTGGGGCATCATCCGCAACTCGGCGCGCGCGCCCTGAAACGCGCCATCGAGCGCGAGGTCGCCCAGCCTCTTGCCATGGACCTGGCAGCGCGTGTACCTGGCGTTCCGCTGCAGATCCAGCTGCGCCGTGCCGGAGAGCGGTTCTCTCTGCACACACGCGAGCTGCGGCCTGTGGAACGCACGGTCTTCTGGCCGGAGCGACTTTCGAATGGCGACGTGGCGCCGGAGGATGTGCTGGATGCAGCTTATACCGCGCTGGATCGTATCACGGCGCAGGTGGAAGTTCACGCACCGGCCGGGAGAGTGGAGCTGGGTGCTCTGACCGCCGCACAGGAGAGCTATTACCATTGCCGTGAGCAGATCCAGCATGTGAAGACCCTGCTTGACGCGGCCGAGACTAGCCTGAGCGCTAAACCGAAAGACACTACCCGTGCGCTCTCGGTCTCACGTGCAAGATCGGCCAAAGTCTCCTCGGCCCATTATGGAGACCCTCACTTTGCTCGTCTCCGAGAGGCGGAAGTACTCCAGATCGAACTGGCCGATTTCGAAACTGCCGATCAGGAGATTGTTGAGACACCCGTGTTCGCTGTCGTTCGTGAGCTGGCCTTGCTGGAAGCGATGTGCGCGGAGCCTTTCGCAAGCGAGACAGTCGGTCTCGTGATCCGGGGACAAGGAGAGCATGCGTATGGACGAGGCGTAGCGCTTCGCGTCCGGATCATGCAACTCCTCCAGGAGCATTGGGGCATGGAGACCAAAGCCGGGAATCACAAGGAGGGGAGTTCAGGGCCGTTCCAACTCTGCCTCTGGGTGGCAGGTCTCAACGCCACGCGTCTGCTCGAGCCTGTGCTGGGCTGCTGGTTGTTGAACGATGAAGAAGGAACTCTCCACACGCTCGAGCTGCACCTCGTTCCATGCAGCACTCTGCAGGAGCTGATGCAGCTCGCCGCGCAGCCTCTCACAAACCCGGCTACCTCGGTCATCATGACAGTGCGTCAGAACGGCCAAACCATCAGTCATCGCACCGGCCTCGTTCTCCCAAGCGATCCGGACGGAGACGAGTATCGCGCCTTCCATCTCACCGGGCTGCCGCTGCCGGAGGAACTGGTGTAGAGGCGGCTCTGTCCCGAGCGTGAGATTTTCATACCCATATGACGCATCCCGAGGGACGTGCCGCCTCATACTTTGTGGCTGGGCGAAGGCGGGAGGGCGGAGCGGAGCTTGCACACTTGTGCTACCTGTGATGTCCCACCACCCGCCGCCTTCGCCCACACCGAAAGTTCGCGCCGGCACGTCCCCCGCAAGCGCGGGACAGAGCCGCACTCTACATATCAGTCTATTCCGCTCTCGCCACCTCCGCCCCCGGCCCGACACTTTCATGATGCTCTATTCACCAATGCTACTTCCAAGCGATCCGGACGGAGATGAATATCGCGCATTTCATCTCACCGGGCTGCCGCTGCCAAACGAACTGGTGTAGAGGCGGCACGTCCCTCGCAAGCTCGGGACAGAGCCGCACTCCACACAATAGTCTATTCCGCTCTCGCCACCTCCGCCCTGAGCCGACACTTTCGCAGCGCTCCATACATCATGGCTACTCAGACCTTTCCCGTCCTGCTCTGGCGTGATTCCGGCGGTGGTGCTACCGGGATTCTTGTTGGGGATTACCGTGGCACTGCGGTGCGTGCGCAGACTGTGCAGGATGTACTCCGTCAGCTCGGCAGTGCGCTGGAGTGGCGCGCGGAGCATGAGTCGTGGAGCATCGATCCTGAACTGAGCGAACCACGGCTGCTGGAGGTGAAGGTCGAGATTCGCGCTCAGTATAAAGATCACTCCGGCCATCGTCTCATTCCCGCTCCGGAGACGGTGATTCTGCGTGTCCCCTGTGTGGCGGGTGTCGCGCAGAACGGAGTCCCTGTCTGCGAGGTGCCGACGATGAAACTCCGGTTTCATTTTCAGAACGAATCCCAACTCAGGGACCTCGTGCGGCATTATGTCCGGGATCATCTCACCGGCCGGACCCCGTCCGATCTCGCACTGGAGATGCCACCGCGCGGCGCGTGGCTCGATCAGGTGAGCGTGCGGGAGATGTACGAATTCCGCCGTCTCCCTCCCATGCGCGAGCGGCAGGAGATGCAGGTGCTCTTTGCGGTGGCCGATCCGTTGCTGCACGACCGCGGTCATGGCTCCGCCGCTTATGGCCGCGATGTCCAGGTGGCGACGCTGGTCAGCAAGCTGACAGAGGAACGCGCACATGTGCTCGTCGTCGGCGAGCCGGGATGCGGCAAGTCCACAATCATCACCGATGCCGCCCGCCGCATGGCAAAGATACGCAGCGACGAGGACGAGGATAAATCGCTGCGGACCTGGCGCTGCTGGCGTGGCAGCGGTGCGCGCATGATCGCCGGGATGCAATACCTCGGGCAGTGGGAGGAACGGTGTGAAGAATTCATCCAGAAGCTGGGCGAGATCGATGGCATCTTCTGCGCGGAGAATCTGCTGGCGCTGCTGCGGGTCGGCGGACGGACCGCGAATGACAGCGTGGGCGCTTTCCTGTTGCCGTATCTGCAACGCCGCGAGCTGCACATGGTGGCGGAGGCCACCCCTGCGGAAGTGGATGCGTGCCGCCGTCTCATGCCGAGCCTCTTGGACCAGTTCCAGATCGTGCAGGTGCCGCCATTCGAAGATGCTGAAGCGCGCACGGTGCTGGAGCGAGTGGCGCATGCCTGCTCGACTTCAGGACGGCTGGAATTCCTGCCCGGCAGCGTGTCGCTGATCCAGCGACTGTTTCGCCGCTTCCAATCGTATGCCGCGTTTCCCGGGCCTGCCTCGGCCTTTGTGCGAAAGCTCGCCGAGAATGCCGAAAGGAAAGCACTGGAGTCTCGGAAGATCAGCAATGCCGACGTGCTGTCCCTGTACATCCAGCAGACGGGCCTGCCAGAGCTGTTGCTGCGCGATGAGTTGCCACTTCCGGTAGATCAGGTTCGCGAGACGCTCGGCGCTCAGATCATCGGTCAGTCTGCCGCAGTCGATGCCGCGGCGCGTGTCATCACGAGCATCAAGGCAGGCCTTACCGACCCCGCGCGGCCACAAGGTGTGCTGCTGTTCTGCGGTCCCACGGGTGTTGGGAAAACCGCGCTGGCCAAAGCGATGGCGGAGTTCTGCTTTGGCGCTGGCATGGAGAAAGAACGTCTCGTGCGTCTCGACATGAGCGAATACAGCGGCTTCGGCGCAGCGCACCGGATGTTGCACGGACCCGATGGCGACGCGGCTCCTTGGATTCAGAAGCTGCGCCGTCAGCCATTCAGCGTGCTGCTCTTTGATGAAATCGAAAAGGCCGCACCGGAGACATACGACGTGCTGCTAGGCCTTCTGGATGAAGGTCGCCTGACCGACCGCTTCGGCCGCGTGACAAACTTCCGCAGCGCCATCATCCTGATGACTTCCAACCTGGGCGCCACGTCCAAAGGCGCAATGGGCTTCGGCGGAGAGAACGCAGATCCCGCTTTTGAAGGCGCAGTGAAGAAGTTCTTCCGCCCCGAATTCTTCAACCGGTTGGATTCCGTCGTAACATTCAATCCGCTCACACCGGAGAGCGTGTGTGAGATTGCGTTGAAGGAATTGAACGACCTCGCCCAGCGGGAAGGTCTCGTCGCAGCCGGTCTGAAGCTCGCGTGGAGCGACGCATTGATCGACGCCCTGGTGCGTGACGGTTACGATCAGCGTTTCGGCGCCCGCCCCTTGCAGCGAGCTCTCGATCGCCTCGTAGTGACACCGCTCGCGAGATGGCGGCTGGAGAATCCGCGAGTAGGGGACAGGACCGTAACCGTCGCACTGGAGGATGGCCGTGCGGTCATCACGCTTGCGCCGTAGCGCAGTCATCTTGACTGCGGGTGACCGGAGCATCCTTGCTC
>CBINJX010000109.1:0-9474 GCA_966251085.1 uncultured Verrucomicrobiales bacterium | reverse complement strand
CGATAATCTCGCCACCGCATTCACGGTGGGAGAACACGACATTCTCGCGCTGGAATTGAGTCCAATCGCCGGTTTCGGGGACGTTTTCCAGATCGGCGAAAATGGACTGGGTACCCTGAACCTCAGCCCTGGCGCGTCGCTGAGCATCCTGAATCTTGGAGGCGTCTTCGTCGCGGGCCAGAGTTTTGATATTCTCGATTTCGGTTCAGTCACCGGCACCTTCGAGACGATCAGCCTGCCGGGTGGTGCGGACCTCTGGGACCTTTCGAAGCTCTACACGGACGGAGTGATCACGGTGGTTCCGGAACCGTCTTCGATGGCGCTGCTGATTGGTAGCGCTCTGGTGTTTGCCGGCCGTCGCCGCAGGCGGGCGTAAAGAATCCCTGAGAGAAAACAGACTCGCGCGAGGATTCGGCTCCTCGCGCGAGCGCAATTCATGAATACAGCGGAAAGCTGTATCGCTGCAGAGCCGGTTCACTCCCCCTATGAACAAGCTTTTCTTGCTGGCCGCTGCCTGGCTCACGTTCGTCCACGCGGTGTTCGCAACGCCCGTGATCAATGAATTCGTGGCGGACAATGCCGATGGCATCACGGATCAGGATGGCGCGCACTCGGATTGGATCGAGATCTATAATCCTGGTACCAGCGCGGTAAATCTCGAGAACTGGAGTCTCACGGATTCGCCGACTCTCCCGGGGAAATGGCGATTCCCAGCCGTGACACTTCCAGCGGGTGGATTTCTGGTGGTGTTTGCCTCGGGGAAAGATCGGAGGATCGCCGGTGCGGAACTGCACACGAACTTTGAGCTGAGCAAGGACGGCGAATATCTCGCGCTCATCAGTCCGGACGGACAGACGATCGCCACCCGGTTCACGCCAGCCTTTCCCCCGCAGCGCGAAAACGTCGGCTACGGGCAGTCGCAGGACGCACAAACGCCCAGCCTGATCGGAAGCGTCGTCCCGAGCTATCTCGTACCAACGAGCGCGGCTCAGCTTCCCGCCGATTGGAATCAGGCAACGATGGCAAGTTCCGCAGGCTGGCAGAGTGGCAGCGGAACTGGGGCAGTGGGATACGAAACTGCCGGGACGATACCAGGGGGAGATTCAAACCTCGCGCCGACGGGAACGGCTTCTCAATCGACCACCAGCGGTGGCTACATTGCCAGTCTAGCGATCGATAACAACACGACCAATTTCACCCACACGATCAGCAGCGATCCCGCACCCAGATGGACGCTGAATCTCGGCGGGCGCAAGCTGATCGGCAGCATCATCATCGACAACCGTAGCGGCTGCTGCGGCTCGCGCCTGCGCGATATCACCGTGCGTGTGAAGGACAGCGACAATACGACGGTGGTCTATACGTCGCCACTGCTGAACCCTGAAAACACCGGCTACTTTTACCCGAACGGCCCGGCATCGCTGACGATCGATTTCAACGCACTTTTTGGCGGACAGATCATCGGCCAATACATCGAAATCCTGCGCACACCGGATCCCGATCTCTCCGGAACGCAAGGCCAGGGCAATGCCGATGAGGCAGCAGTACTCTCGATGAGTGAGGTGACGGTGAACGGGCAGAACTTCTCCGGCTACACGCCTTTCATTACCACGGACGTGAAGGCAGCGATGAGGAACGTGAACTCCTCAGTGTTCGTGCGCTGGCCGTTTCAAATCCCAGATCCGGATTTCATCAGCGCCCTGCGCCTCCGCATCCGCCACGACGATGCCTTTGTCGCTTATCTCAACGGTGTGGAGATTGCCCGGCGGAATGCGCCAGCAAGCACACCGTGGAATGCGGCTGCACCGGCAGAGCGCGATGACACACAGGGAATCGCCTTTGAAGAGATCGATATCAGCGCGTTTCGAAATGCGCTGGTCACGGGCAGCAACGTTCTCGCGATCCATGGAATGACCTCATCGGCGGGCGATCCGGACTTCCTCCTCCAGCCGCAACTCACGGCAGACATGCTGGTGGTGAATGATTTCCACAGCTATCTCCGCACACCCACCCCGGGTGCGCTGAACGACTCGACATGGTTTTACGGCTACGTCGCGGATACGAACTTCTCGGTAAAACGCGGCTTCTTCACCGCCCCCTTTGAGGTCGCGATCAGCACCACCACTCCGGGGGCGCAGATCTATTACTCCACAAATGGCGACGAGCCGGAGCCCGGCAACGGCACGCTCTACACGGGGCCGATCCCAATTTCGCAAACTACCATCCTGCGAGCACGGGCTTTCAAGACAGACTGGGAACCGACGAATACGGACACCAACACGTACATCTTTCTCAGCGATGTGCTAAGTCAGGCATCGAACGGGCAGCCGCCATCCGGCTGGCCGTCGAGCCCCATTACAAATGCTTCCGGGCAACAGCAGGTGCTCAACTACGGGATGGACCCGAATGTGCGCTCGCTGTACGGCGACGCCTCGCTCACTACGGCACTTCAGCAAATCCCTACGCTATCGGTCGTGACGGAACTCGGGAACCTGTTCGATCCGCAGTCCGGCATTTACGCAAACTCCGGTGGCCACGGACGAGATTGGGAGCGTCCGGCATCCATGGAATGGCTGGACCCCGCCGAACCGGCCGGTGCTCAAGGAAAGTTCCAGGCAAACTTCGGTCTGCGAATCCGTGGTGGAGCGAGCCGCAATCCGTCATTCGCGAAGCACAGTTTCCGCGCATATTTCCGCGGCAGCTACGGCACGAGCAAACTGGAGTTCCCTATCTATGGCGATCGCGGCGCGCGTGAGTTCGATGTGATCGATCTGGCCTCCAGCCAGAACTACTCCTGGGCAGCGTATGGACCGAGCTCCGGGAACTACGACACCATGCTGCGCGATCCCTTTGCGCGCGAGACACTCGTAGCCACCGGCTCGCCCGGATCACGCAACCGGCACTTTCATCTCTACCTGAACGGTCTCTACTGGGGTATCTACTACTTCGACGAACGTCCGTCACCCGGCTACGGGACCAGCTATTTCGGCGGCAGCAAGGACGACTACGATGTGGTGAAAACTGGCAATCACAGCCAAGGGTTCGTGACCGAAGCAACGGAAGGTTATCTCGACACCATGCCGGGGCCGAATGGCACCACGATCGCTGCTCCCTGGCGCGATCTCTGGAACCAGGCACGCGCATTCGCGACGGCGCCCGGGGTGACGCAAAACGGAAATCCCGACAACGCCGCCTATTACCGGATGCTCGGTCGTAATGCCGATGGCACGCGCAATCCCGCCCTGCCGGTGCTGGTCGATGTGGACAGCCTCATCGACTACATGCTCACGATCTTCTACACGGGTGACGGCGACGCACCGCTCTCCAGCTTCCTCGGCAACGATCGTGCAAATAACTGGTTTGCGCTACGGAACCGCGCCAATCCGGACATGGGTTTCGTGTTCATTAACCACGACGCGGAACACACCCTCGGAGCGCCCAGTTCCCAGACCGACCGGACCGGCCCCTTCAACACCAGCAACCAGAACAACTTCACCTACTCGAACCCGCAATGGCTGTTTCAGGATCTCGCGTTCAGCCCCGAGTTCCGGCTGCGCGTGGCAGACCGGGTCCATCGGCACTTCTTCCAGAATGGCGTCATGACACCGAGCGTGGCGCAAGCCCGAATCGATGGGCTGGCGGCACAGATCAATCTGGCCGTTCGCGCACATTCCCTCCGCTGGGGAGATACAAAGAAGAGTCCGGCTTACAATGCGACCGACTGGCAGAATGCGGTGGGAGTCGCACGCAACTGGCTGACAAATCGCACTGCAACCGTGCTCCAGCAGCTCCGGAATTATCGACTCACGACCAGCTATCCGGCAGGCAGCGCGCCGCTGTATCCGAGCATCACCGCGCCTGCATTCAACCAGAACGGAGGAAGTGTGCAGGCCGGTTTCAACGTTACCCTCAGCGCTCCCTCTGGACAAATCTACTATGCCCTGAACGGTGAAGATCCGCGCACAGGCTCCACGTATTCGGGGGCGATCACGCTCACGACGCCGGGCTTTTTCACGATCAACGCACGCGCGCGAGTCGGCTCCGAATGGAGCGCGATGGCGACGGCGTCCTTTACCGTCGCCTCCCCTTCGGCAACGGCTTCGGATATTGTAATCTCCGAGATTCACTACAACCCGGCAGCTCTCGGTACGGAGTTCATCGAGTTGCAGAACATCAGCGCAGGACACGTGGATCTCTCGGGCTCACGGTTCACAACTGGGATCGACTACATCATCCCAGCTGGAACGGTGCTCGCCCCCGGTGCGCGGCTGGTCATCAATGAAGGCCAATACGGCGGCTCGCTGAACAATGGCGGCGAGCGCCTCACTTTGCTCGCTGCCAATGGATCGGTGATTCGCGACTTCGTGTACGATAACAACGCGCCGTGGCCGACAGCCCCGGATGGAAGCGGTCCGAGTCTCGTCCTCATCGCGCCAGCGACCAATCCCGATCACGGCAATCCCGCCAACTGGCGCGCGAGCACCGCTGCCGGAGGAAATCCCGGGGCGACAGATGCGACCTCGTTCACGGGCAATCCATCCGCCGACACCGATGGCGACGGCCTCACCGCCCTGCTCGAATATGCCTTCGGCACGAACGACAATTCTGCAGGTGCGAGTCCGATCACTGTCGGATCAGCCGGAGGCCACGCCACGATCTCCTTCCCGCGCGCTGCTGCAGCGGATGATGTGAGCTACATCGTGGAGTACTCCACTGATCTCGTGACCTGGCAGACTGGTCCCGAGTATGTGGCACCAGTTACACACGGCCCACCCACCGCCGTATGGCGCGCAGTCCCGCAGATGAGCGGCAACCCTCGGCAATTCCTCCGGGTGAGGGTCACGCCAAGATAACCAGCGCACGCTCTAATGTGGCGTTCCTTGGAGTGCGGTGTCACGTCGCGAGGGCCAGCAGAGTGGGGCGAGCTTCCAGCTTGCCCGGAAGACGCATGGAACACAGCAGGCGTGATCCCCACCCTCTCCGGCTCGGATGCGCGCGAGCGGGAGGAGCACGCGGCTACCCTGGCGGGTGAAGTCGAGGCGAGGATTCCTGCAAACGGGAGAACTGCGGGAGCTGCCCTGAGCAAGCTGGAAGCTCGCTCCACTCTGCTGCTGGCGGGCCACGCCCACGCTCTTGTCTCCTGCCTTCAGACAGCCAGTCTCATCAATGACCAGAATGCCTTCTTTTTATCGGCTAGCTGCCCATGTCTCCCCGGCCGGCGTCGACTCGTAGTGCTCGAGCAGGGCATGAAATTTGTCCGCCTGAACGATGACGTGACTCCGCAGGGCTTCCGCGGCGGCGTTGGGATCGCCTTCCTCGAGCGCCTTCAGAATGCGGGTGTGCTCGCTCATTGATTGAGTCATGCGGCCGCGGGCGCGGAGTTGCATGCGGCGAAAGGGGCGCAGCCGTTTCTGCAGCCGCTCGGCTTCAGTGAGCAGGAAGTGGTTGCCGGCGGCGCGATAGATCAACCGGTGGAACTCTTCGTTTCGGTGATAGTAGTCGTCCGGGTTGTCGGTCTTCAGCGCCTGCTTACAGGCGCGGTTGGCGGAGTTCAGTTCGGCAAGCGCCTTGGACGAGATGCGGGAAGCCGCGAGGCGTCCACAGAAGGCTTCGAGTTCGGCCATGACCTCGAACATTTCCACAATCTCGCCGATGCCGGGATAACGGACGTAGGCGCCGCGATTGGCGATGATTTCAACGAGGCCGGAACCAGCCAGCATCCGCAGTGCTTCGCGCAGGGGCGTCCGCGAAACGCCGAAGCGGGCGGCCAGGCGCACTTCATCGAGGCGCTCCCCATTGGCGAATTCGCGCTCGATAATGCCTTGTTCAAGGCTCTCGCGGATTTCATCAGCGGTGTAGGTGGCCATCTGCGAACGGAAAAATTGGGTTTGGAGTGCACTGCACGAGATTCTCGTGCGGATGGCGCGCTATTACCCCTCCGGTCGAAAAACCGCAATGGTTCAAAATAATGCACGCACGGCGGGCTTCGACACTTTGCCCATCGCGTTGCGGGGAAGCTCGGACACAACGAGCAGGCGTTGGGGGATCTTGTAGCGCGAGATGCGGTTGCGACACCAATCCCGCAGCGTGGGGAGATCGAGGGAGCGGTGGTCGGGGCGCAGCACGACCACCGCGGTGACGGCTTCACCCCAGGTGTCGTCCGGCAGGCCAATGACGGCGCATTCCATGATGGCTGGATGCTCGAGCAGGGCGGCCTCGATCTCGAGGGCGGATAGTTTGTAGCCCCCGCTCTTGATGATATCCACGGATAGCCGGCCCATGATCCGGTAGTAGCCCCCCTCGATGACCGCCATGTCGCCGGTACGAAACCAACCGTCATCGAAGGATTCGGCCGTAACCTCCGGCCGACGCCAGTATTCAGAGAAGACACCAGGACCACGCACTTGGATTTCGCCCGGTTCATTTTCCGTGTGCACGAGTTCGCCGGACTGGCTCTTGAGTCGAACTTCCACGCCAGGGAGAGGTTGTCCGACAAAGCCGGGGCGCCGCTCACGGTGATAGGGATTGGAGAGCGCCATGCCGATTTCCGTCATGCCATAGCGCTCGAGCAGGGATTGACCGGTAAGCTCGGTCCATTTCGCATGTACGCTCGCGGGGAGCGCGGCGGAGCCTGAAACCATCAGGCGCAGGCGGCCGAAGGCGTCCTTGAGTGCGGAGCGTTCCTCGGGCGATGCAGCCTCGAGCGCTTGGATGAGTTTTACGTAGATCGTCGGCACCGCCATGAAAACGGTATAGGCGCCGGCCTTGATGCGCTCCAAAACGGTAGCCAGCTCGAAGCCGGGAAACGGCTCGATGGTGGCGCCGCTCCACAGTGCGCACCCTGTGATGTTGATCACCCCATGGATGTGATGCAGCGGCAGGAAAAGCGGAATCCGGTCGGCTGAGGTCCATTCCCAGGCTCCAACCAGAGTTTCGATCTGTGCCTGGATATTGGCATGCGTGGTGACGACGCCCTTCGGTTTGCTGGTCGTGCCGCTGGTGTAGAGGATCATCGCGCGGCGCTGCGGATCGATCTCCGGCAGTGATTGTACGGCGGTGTTGCTCGCTGAGGCGATGTCGAGGCAACGAATGCCAAGGCGTTCGCAAAGCGGAGCGATTCTCGGCAGCGTGGCGGCATCGGTGATCACGACCGCCGCGGCGGAATCCGTCAGGGTGTATTCCCATTCGTACTCGGTACCGGAGAGACAGAGGGGAACCGTGATTCCTCCCGCCCGCCAAATGCCCCACTGGGCGGCGACATAATCGACCCCGGGGGAAACGAGCAACGCAACGCGCGCTTCGTGCAGGTCACCGGCACTATCGAGCAACGCGGCGGCAGTAGCTCCCGAGCGATCGAGCAACTGCTGATAGGTAACCTGGCGATCCGGGGTGCGAAAGGCAATGGAGGCAGAGTGCGACTTGGCGCGGGCTAGGAGAGGTAATTCCAGCATGTTAACGGTGACCCAGGACAATGAAGAGGAGCCATACCACCACGGGAGCGACGATGGTGACCAGTGCGCCGTAGGCGACGAGTTTCCGGAAAAGGCTCTCACGGTCAGCTTCACGGGCGGTAGCGAGGACGATCGCGCCATTGGTCGAGAACGGGCTGACATCGACAATGGTGGAAGCCACGGCCATCGCGCCGATGAAGCCAATCGCGCTCACTCCGGAGCCGGACTGAAGGAATGGGACGGCCAGCGGGATGAGTGAGCTGAGCACCGCGGTGGATGAGGCAAAGGCGGACACGACCGCCCCGATGAGGCAGAGCAACAAAGCAGCCAAAAGCGGGGAACTCATCCCGGCCACGCTGTGGCCGACGAACGAGATCGTGCCCATCTTCTCCAGCACTGCGACATAAGTTCCGACGCCTGTGATCAACATGATCTCCGGCCAGCTTACCTGGCCGACAGCACGTTTTTGCAGCTGAGGTGAGAGCAAGGAAAGCACGAGACCAATGGTCAGCGCGGTGAAGCCGGTGTTCAGCTTGTATTTCAGCACCAGGACCGCCAGGGCGAGGAGTCCCGCGAGCGTGAGCGATTGCACGAGCCAGCTTCCGTCAGCTCCCATCCGGCTCGGTTCCGATCCGACGAGAGTGTTGCCCTGGCCACTTTTGAGGAGGCGTTCCTCGGTAAAGGATTCCGCTTCGGAATCGCCAAATGCCTGCGGTCCGCGCTGTGCCGTGACCACGTCCGGCACTGCCACTGGAGCGGCGATGGTCGATGGAGCGGTAGCACTCAAGAGTCGTCGTCCACCGAATGCAAAGAAAAGGAGAATGGCCACGGCGGTATTGAGCCCAAAGCTCGCGAGGAAGGTGAAGCTTTCGCTCAGCGGGAGATTCGCCTGCTTGACGATCGCGTTTGTGATGCCGCCATAGATGCTGATTGGGGAGAAGCCACCGGCCTGTGCGCCGTGAATGACGAGCAAGCCCATCATGAGCGCGTTGATGCCGTGACGAGTGGCGAAGCCGAGAGCGATCGGAGCAATGATCGCCACCGCGGCGGGGCTGACGGCACCGAGCGCGGTGAGGGCTGCCGTGATGCCGAACATGATCCACGGAATCGCCGCGATCCGGCCGCGGACTCCGCGTACGGAGAGTTGCACCAGCCACTCGATGGTCCCGTTGTTCTGCGCAATTGCGAAAAGATAGGTGATCCCGACGAGGGTGAGAAACAGGTCACCGGGAAAGCCGGCGATGATGTCCTTCGCGGCCATTCCGGCGGCGAGTGTCCCGACGAGAAAGGCCCCGACATAAGCGAGAACGCCCATATTCACTGGCCAGATCGTCGCCACGACAAACATCACGGCGAGAGCGGAAATCGAGATCCAGTGCGGGTTCATGCCAGGCGAGAAGGGCAGTGCGGGGAAACGCAAATTTGCGGCTCGGGGGCGGGAGAAACGGGCATGAGGAGGAGTTTGGCAGAGTCGGCGGACGGAGTCATCTGTATGCGAACCCCAACAGATTGTATACAATCCTCTTGACCATTTATCCGCCCTTGGGCATCTCCGCGAGACATGCACTCCCTAAGCGCATCTTCCTCGAACCAACCCCGTCGCTCTGTTGTTCGCACGTTGCTTGCAGTGGCGATCTGCGGGCTCACCCTCAGCCAGGCCGCATCAGCCACGACCGTGCTGATCGACTTCGGCCCCAACGATACGGCTAACGGCGTCATCTCACCGGGAGCCGGCACCATGAATGCAAACAATGGCAGCACCGGCGTTGCCGATTCCCTGGGTCACTATTGGAATAATGCCATTGTCCCAGCAGGAGCCTCCAACACTCAAACCGGCGGTTTCACACCGAATGCGCTGAGCAATTTAGTCGCGTCGGATAACAGCTCGACCGTCATCGGAGTCTCCTTCTCCGGCAGCTGGAAGGCTAACGGTATTCAGAATGGCGGACTGCTCGCGCCGAGCCCTTTGCTGCTCGGCGACTTCGGCATTCCGACGGCCACTGAAGACTATTTCTTCGTGGAA